>JAJQAT010000012.1 GCA_021203665.1 Bacillota bacterium | reverse complement strand
AGTTTGATTAAAGGAGTTAAATCATGGAAAACGTAAGAAGAATTTATGTTGAAAAGAAAGACGGATTTGACGTTGAGGCAAAGGGCACTCTTGCGGATTTGAGAGAAAATCTTTCTCTTTCGGGACTTGAGAACGTAAGAATAATCAACAGATATGATGTTTCCGGCGTAAGCGATGAGGAATATCAAAAGGCGAGAAATCTTATATTTTCCGAGCCGCCCGTGGATAACGCCTATGACGAGGAAATAAATATAGACGCGGGAAAGGTGTTCGCTGTGGAGTATCTGCCCGGTCAGTTTGACCAAAGAGCCGCGTCCGCGGAGGAATGTATATCCATTCTGACGGGAAAGGAGCGCCCGACCGTGCGCAGCGCAAAGGTATATGTGCTTACGGGCGAGGTGTCGGACGATGAGCTTGAGGCGGTAAAGAGATATGTTATAAATCCCGTGGAGGCGCGTGAGGCGGCTCTTGAAAAGCCGCAGACGCTTGAAATGGAGCATATAATCCCCGAGGACGTCAAGACGGTTGACGGCTTTATTGATATGGACAAGACCGCTATGGAGGCGTTTTTGAGTGAAATGGGATTTGCGATGGATATGGACGATTTGGAATTCTGCCGCGACTATTTCAAGAACACCGAAAAGCGCAACCCGACAGTAACGGAAATGCGTATGATTGACACCTACTGGTCGGATCACTGCCGCCACACTACGTTTTCCACCAAGATAAATAATGTGACTGTAAATGACGGCAAATATGCCGATGTTATAAGAGCGGCTTATGATGAATACAAAGCGGCTAAGGCGGATTTGTACGCGCCCGACAGAGATACCTGCCTTATGAATATGGCTACAATAATCGTAAAGCAGCTCAAGAAAAAGGGACTGTTAAAGGAAATAGACGAGTCGGAGGAGATAAACGCCTGCTCTATTGTCGTGCCTGTTGATGTGGACGGAGTTGAGGAGCAGTGGCTTATAATGTTCAAGAACGAAACGCATAACCACCCGACGGAAATCGAGCCGTTCGGCGGCGCGGCGACCTGTCTTGGCGGCGCTATCCGCGACCCGCTTTCGGGCAGAAGCTATGTGTATCAGGCGATGCGCGTAACCGGCAGCGGCGATCCGAGAGTTTCCCTAAAGGATACCCACGCCGGCAAGCTTATGCAGAGAAAGATTACAAAGGGCGCATCGTCCGGCTACAGCTCATACGGTAACCAGATTGGTCTTGCGACCGGTCAGGTGCAGGAAATTTACCACCCCGGATATGTCGCAAAGAGAATGGAAATAGGCGCGGTAATCGGCGCCGCTCCGAAGAAGAATGTAATTCGAGAGGTACCGTCAAAGGGTGATGTTATAATTTTGCTCGGCGGAAGAACGGGCCGCGACGGCATAGGCGGCGCGACAGGCTCATCAAAGGCGCACGATGAAAAAAGCGTTGTTACCTGCGGCAGTGAGGTTCAAAAGGGTAACCCGCCGGTTGAAAGAAAAATTCAGAGATTATTCAGAGATGAAAAGGTTACTACCCTTATAAAGCGCTGTAACGATTTCGGCGCGGGCGGTGTCAGCGTGGCGATAGGCGAATTGGCTGACGGTCTTGTTATAGACCTTGACAAGGTACCGAAGAAGTATGAGGGACTTGACGGTACGGAGCTTGCGATAAGCGAGTCACAGGAGAGAATGGCGGTAGTCGTAAGAGCGGAGGACGCGGATAAATTTATCGGATACTCCAACGATGAAAACCTTGAGGCTACAAAGGTTGCCGTTGTGACCGATGAAAACAGACTTGTTATGAATTGGAGAGGAAAGACAATATGCGATATTTCGCGTGATTTCCTTAATACAAACGGCGCTACCAAGAATACCGATGTTGAAGTGGTATTGCCCGATGAAAGTAAGAATTTCTTTAAGGGTGAGGCAGTTGCCGATGTAAAGGCGAAGTGGCTCGAAACACTTTCGGATTTGAATGTATGCTCGCAAAAGGGACTTTGCGAAAAGTTCGACAGCACAATCGGCGCGGGCAGTGTGATTATGCCGTTCGGCGGCAAGTATCAGCTTACTCCGTCAGACGGTATGGCGGCGAAAGTGCCGGTAGAGGGCGGAGAAACCAATACGGCTACGATTATGACATTCGGTTATAATCCCGACCTTTCAAGCTGGAGTCAGTATCACGGCTCAACATACGCGATAGTCGAATCCGTTTCAAAGGCTGTCGCAATGGGCGCGGACTATAAGAAGATATACCTCACGTTCCAGGAATATTTTGAAAGACTCGGAACCGACCCGAAGCGTTGGGGAAAGCCGTTCTCGGCGCTTCTCGGCGCGTATATGACGCAGCTTGAGCTGGGTATAGCGGCAATAGGCGGCAAGGACTCGATGAGCGGCTCATTTAATGACCTTGACGTTCCGCCTACACTTACATCGTTCGCGGTAGCGCCTGTAAAGGCTGACAAGGTTATTTCTCAGGAAATCAAAAAAGAGGGTTCAAAGCTTGTAATGTTCACCGTAAAGCGCGATGAAAACGACTTGCCCCGTTTTGACGAATTAAAGAAAATGTACGATACCGTTCACAGCCTTATCACGGACGGAAGGGTGCTTTCAGCAAGCGTTGTAAAGGGATTCGGACTTGCCGAAACCGTTTCTAAAATGGCGTTCGGTAATATGATAGGCGTTGAATTTGACAAGAATGTCACAAATGATATGCTGTTCAATGCTCCGCTCGGCTCAATCGTGCTTGAGGCAGAGGAGGATATAGACGGCGCGGTTACTGTCGGCACAACCGGAGGAAACGCGCTTAAGATAAACGGCGTTGAAATCACACTTAAAGAGGCTGTTGACGCATGGAAAAAACCGCTTGAAAGGGTATTCCCGACAAGGGCGGGACACTTTACGGAGGAGCCTGAAACATACAGCTATTCCAAGCGTAATATCACTGTCGCGTCCGAAAAATTCGCAAAGCCGAGAATATTCATTCCGGTATTCCCGGGTACAAACTGCGAATATGATACCGCTAAAGTGTTTGAAAAGGCGGGCGGCGTTGCCGATGTATTTGTAATTCGCAATCTGACGGGCAGCGATGTTGTTTACTCAATGAAGGAAATGGAAAAGAGAATTAACAATTCTCAGATAGTGATGATTCCGGGAGGATTTTCCGGCGGTGACGAGCCTGAGGGCAGCGGTAAGTTTATCGCGACCGCGTTCAGAAATCCGCTTGTCAAGGACGCTGTTATGAATATGCTTAAAAACCGTGATGGCTTGATGCTCGGAATTTGCAACGGTTTTCAGGCGCTTATAAAGCTCGGACTTGTGCCTTACGGCGAAATAAGGGATTTGGACGACAATTCACCCACGCTTACATTCAACACAATCGGCAGACACGTTTCGTGTATGGCGAGAACGAGAATTGCGTCAAACAAATCACCGTGGCTTGCGAACGTGGAAACGGGAGATGTTCACACAATCGCGCTGTCGCACGGCGAGGGGCGCTTTATCGCATCGCCGGAGCAGGTCAAGGAGCTTGCCGCGAACGGACAAATCGCAACGCAGTACGTAAACCTTGAAAACAAGGCGACATACGATATTGATTGGAACCCGAACGGCTCCGTTTCGGCAATAGAGGGCATCACAAGTCCCGACGGCAGAGTGCTCGGCAAAATGGGACACAGCGAACGTATCGGCGCGAATGTCGCGTTCAATGTACCCGGAAATAAGGATCAGAAGCTCTTTGAGGCAGGCGTAAAATATTTTAAATAATTGAAAAAATCGGCAGGCTGCGGAGTAACGCAGCCTGCTTTACAGATAAAGGATAGGTGTTATATGAAACCAAAGCTGGGAGTTGTTTTTCCGCAAATAACGGATAAGGAAATATCCGATTTGGAAGTGGAAAAAATAAGCGTTTCAAAAAGCAGGAGAAAAATTAAACTGCTTTTAGGCTCCGAAGTGTCGGCGTATTTGGCGGCGAAGGTGGAAAGTGAGGTAAAATCCGCCTGTAATCTTGCGGAGGTAGTAGTCAAGACGGACGCACCCGAAAAAAAGCATGACAGGAATGTGATGATATATGAGCTTTCACCCGAGGAAAGAAGCGCAATGCAGGGTCACAATCAGTCGCAATTTCGCGGCAAAGCGAACGTGTCCGATATGCTTTACGGCAGACCTATAAAGGATAATATAATTTCAATCAAATCAATAAACGACAATTCCGGAAGAGTTACATTTTCGGGAAAGGTATTTTTTGTTGACGAACGCGAGATTACGTCAAAGAAAACAGGTAAGGTGTTTCATCTTGTAACTATGGAAATAACGGATAACGAGGACTCAATATCCGCTAAGATGTTCATAACAAAAACAGATGACGACGCGCCGTTTAACAAGCTGTACGGAGCCTTGAAAAAGGGCGTTAAGAACGGCGGAATATATATCGCGGCGCGCGGAAAGGCGCAGTTTGACGAATATGCCGGTGAAACGATAGTAATGATTAACGACATTGCTCAAATTGAAAAGCCGCCGGTGAGAAGAGATAACGCAAAGCTAAAGCGCGTTGAGCTGCATCTTCACACGCAGATGTCGGCAATGGACGCCGTATCCTCGGCACAGGATTTGATAAACAGAGCGATTTACTGGGAACACAAGGCGATAGCCATAACCGATCACGGCGTTGTGCAGTCCTTTCCGGACGCTATGAAAGCGTCGGATTATAATAAAAAAATAAAGGTGCTTTACGGCGTTGAGGGTTACCTTATTGACGACGGCAAAAAAATTGTACACGGCGCGGGAGAGCAAAATATAGATTCGCCTTTTGTGGTGTTTGACATAGAAACCACGGGACTCAGCAACAAAACCGACGCCATAACCGAGATAGGCGCGGTCAAGGTTGTAAACGGAGAAATCGTTGACAAATGGTCAACCTTTGTAAATCCGTGCCGACCCATACCCGAAAACATTGTTAATCTTACGGGCATAAATGATAAGATGGTAAAAAACGCGCCGAAAATAGAGGAAATATTGGGCGAATTTTTTGAATTTTGCAAGGACTGCGTGCTTGTAGCGCATAACGCGGCGTTTGATATAGGCTTTATAAAAAACGCGGCGAAAAAAAGCGGACTTGACTTTAATTTCTGCTATCTTGACACGCTGATGCTTGCGAGATGTATGTATCCCAATTTGTCTAATTTCAGACTTGACACGCTCACGCGCCATCTGCACGTAATCCTTGATAATCACCACCGAGCGGTCGACGACGCGAAAGCTACAGCCGATGTGTTTGTAAAAATGATAGAGGGGCTGCGGGAGCAGGGAAGAACCGAGCTAAAAAAGCTCAATACAGAATTTGACCTGCGCGCCGCGGCAAAGAAAAATAAGGCATTTCATATTATAATACTCGCGAAAAATCAGACAGGCTTAAGGAATATTTATGAGATGGTGTCGCAATCGCACCTAAACTACTTTTACCGAACGCCGCGTATACCGCGCAGCCTGCTTGAGGAAAAGCGAGATGGACTTATTTTAGGCTCCGCCTGCGAGGCGGGCGAGCTTTTCAGAGCAATAATTGACGGAAAGACGGACGAGGAGCTTAAAGAAATAGCAGATTTCTACGATTATCTTGAAATTCAGCCGATAGGCAATAACGCGTATATGAAAACGGACCCCAAGCATCCTATGGTTAATAACGATGAGGATTTGCGTAATTTAAACCGCCGTATAGTCGCGCTCGGCGAAAAGTACAATAAGCCGGTCTGCGCCACCTGCGACGTGCATTTTATGGATATGGAGGGCGCGGATTACAGAAAGATACTTATGCACTACCAGGGCTTTTCGGACGCGGATAATCAAGCGCCGCTGTATTTGAGAACAACGGAGGAAATGCTTAAGGAGTTTGACTATTTGGGCAAGGAAAAAGCGTATGAGGTTGTTGTTACAAACACGAATAAGATTGCCGATATGATTGGCGATGTTCGTCCGATTCCCGAAAAGAAATGCCCGCCGGTTATCCCGGGCGCGAAGGAGGATATTGTAAACGACTCGATAAAGCGTGCAAGGGAAATATACGGCGACCCGCTGCCGGAAATTGTGCAGAAAAGGCTGGATAAGGAGCTGTATTCCACAACCACATACGGCTTTTCCGTTATGTATAAAATCGCGCAGGAGCTTGTGCGCCATTCTCTTGCGGACGGATATTTGGTTGGCTCGAGAGGCTCGGTAGGCTCGTCCTTTGTCGCGTATTTGTCGGATATAACCGAGGTTAATTCCTTACAGGGACATTATATTTGCCCGAATTGCAAAAATGTGGAATTTATCGAATCCGAAATCGGTCTGTCCGGCTGTGACCTGCCGGATAAGGTGTGTCCAAAGTGCGGAACACAGTATAAAAAAGACGGACACGATATACCCTTTGAAACCTTCCTCGGTTTTAAGGGTGATAAGGAGCCTGACATTGACCTTAATTTTTCGGGTATATATCAGCCGGTGATTCATAAGTATACGGAAACATATTTCGGAGAGGGAAAGGTATTTCGCGCGGGAACAATAGGCACCGTAGCCGAAAAAACAGCGTTCGGATACGTTAAAAGATACTGTGAGGAAAAAAATATCGTGATGCGCGGCGCGGAAATGCACCGCCTCGCAAAGGGCTGTGAGGGCGTTAAGCGCACCTCCGGACAGCACCCGGGCGGAATAATAGTTGTACCGCATGAAAACGACATACACGAATTTTGCCCCGTGCAGCACCCCGCGGATGATCCAAATTCCGATATTATAACAACGCATTTCGATTACCATAAAATCGATCAAAACCTTTTGAAGCTTGACGAGCTCGGACACGATGACCCTACGGTTATCAGAATGCTGGAGGATATAACGGGAATAAAGGCAAAGGATATTCCTATAGGCGACAGTGAAACTATGAGCCTGTTCACGTCCAATAAGGCGCTTAATATATTGCCGGGCGAGGACATAGGAACAAATCTGGGAACCTACGGCGTGCCGGAATTCGGCACAAAATTTGTTCGTCAAATGCTTGAGGACACCAAGCCAACGACCTTTTCGGAGCTTGTAAGAATTTCCGGACTTTCGCACGGAACGGACGTGTGGCTCGGCAACGCTCAGGAGCTTATCCGCTCGGGCAAGTGTGACCTGTCGCACTCCATTTGCGCCCGCGATGATATTATGATTTATCTTATTTCCATGGGCGTCGAGGAGGAGCACGCTTTCAAGATAATGGAAATGGTGCGAAAGGGAAAGGGACTTACACCCGAATACGAGCAGGAAATGCGTGATAATAACGTTCCCGATTGGTACATTGATTCCTGTAAAAAGATAAAGTATATGTTCCCTAAGGCGCACGCCGTCGCGTATGTCATGTCGGCGTTTAGAATAGCGTATTTTAAGGTGCATTATCCGGAGGCGTTTTATATGTCATATTTCTCCGTCAGAGCGGACGATTTTGACGCATCTATAATGGCGAGGGGCAAGGAAAGAGTAAAAGAGGAAATACGCTCAATCAACGCAAAGAAAAAGGACGGAACAGTCACGCCTAAGGAGGAAAATCTAATTCCGATTCTTGAAATATGCGTTGAAATGTATGCGAGGGGAATAAATTTTGTACCGGTGGATTTGTATAAATCCCATGCTGTAAACTTTTTACAGGTGGACGGCGGAATATTGCCGCCGCTAAGCGCATTGCCGGGACTTAGTGAAAATGATGCTTTGAGCATCACAAAGGAAAGAGAAAACGGTGAATTTCGCAATGTGGAGGATTTAAGGCTTCGCACCGGTATAGGCAGAACTCCGCTTAATATCCTCGAGGAAAACGGCTGCTTTGACGATTTACCCGACGCGGACCAGATATCTCTTTTTGATTAAAATGTTAAAATAAGGGAATTGTAGCAGACATGAGAAAGGGAAATGCTTTGCCAATATAAATCCCGAGGATGTTCTTTGCATAACCGAAATGAATGAAATGATAAAAGCGGGAGATTTTGAATTGCTAAACAGCTATGATGAATTTACACAGGATGAAAAGAATCAATTCGATAATCTAAAATAAAAAACAACAAAATCCAACTAAGCTGCTTGATATACGGAATATTCGCGGGAAATGGTATTCTAAGTATAAGTGGTCAGATTACTAGAGTTGTGCAAATTAAACAACAACAATAACCTTATTTTGCTTAAATTTAGTAAGAAATTCCACTGCCTGCATTATTTAAAATAATCGGCAGAAGTGAAAAATTAAAACTTCATCTATTGACACTGCAAAAAAATAATGACAAAATATAGACAGATGAAGATTACTTACTTTTCAAGTTGCAAATTAACGGACATTTATGCCCTTACGGGTATGGATGTCCTTTTTGTTTCTTGTAGAAAAAATAATTAGGGTGGTGTTAATCAGTAAATAACAGCCTATCGAGCTTGGACGGTTTTATAAATACCAGCCGGATAAATATAACAGGATCGGCAAATACATTACTACAAAGCGTTTCGGGAGTTTTTGACGCTACGGCAGTCAATGCAGCGTCGCTATTTATAATGCTGATTATTTTTGCACTATGTATGTTCATATGCAGAGTTGTAATACATATTTTTGAATCTGCGTTTAATAAAATCCCGTTAGGCAAAACATTGAATATGGTATTCGGCATAATG
>JAJQAT010000001.1 GCA_021203665.1 Bacillota bacterium | reverse complement strand
ATGCTATGGCATCGAGCAAGGAATATTTACAATACATAATAGAGCAGCTATCCGATTTACAGGACATCACCACCCGTGCGATGATGGGCGAGTACATCATCTACTACCACGGCAAAATCGTGGGCGGTATCTACGATAACAGGCTGCTTGTCAAGCCGACAAAATCAGCGATAGCATATATGCCGCAGGCAACATACGAGCTGCCGGAGCGTCGGGCGAAAAAGTGAATAGGAAGCGATCATCCATGTGGTTGGTCGCTTTTTTGTGTGGAAATTTAATCTATCCGCACTTACAACAGCGGATGTATCAGATATTCGGCGCAAATGAAGCCGAGGACTTATATTTTGCGACAAGCAGCAAAAAAATAGGCGATGGATTTGAAGAACAAGTAAATGGGTTCATCAATAAACATCCGTCAACCGGATTGATAATCGTGGATACGTTGAAACGTGTCAGAGAAAGCACCGGTGAATACAGCTATTCGAGCGATTATGACAGTGTGGCGAAGCTAAAAACAATAGCCGATAATCGAAATGTTTCAATGCTTATCGTACATCATACGCGTAAACAACCGTCAAAGGATAAGTTTGACATGATTTCGGGTACAAACGGACTGCTCGGTGCTGCGGACGGAGCGTTTGTATTAAGTAAGAAAAATCGAACGGACAACGAGGCAACTCTTGATATAACAGGCAGAGACCAACAGGATATGCGCTTGAAACTGACAAGGGACACGGACAAGCTTATATGGGTGCTTGACAGTGTGGAAACGGAGCTTTGGAAAAAACCTCCCGAACCTGTACTTGATGAGGTTGCAAAGCTGTTGACCGAAAATACGGGTTTATGGACGGGCACCGCAACAGAATTATGCAAAGCCATAAACGCGGATATGAAGCCGAATGCGTTAGCATTAAAGTTGAACGTTAACGCAGGACGGCTGTATGATGAGTACGGTATTAAGTATGAAAATACACGCTCACACGAAGGACGAAAAATATCGTTTACGCGTGAGAGCGCGTGACGATGGTGACGACCGTGACGATGTTTTTGATAGGTATGTAAAAGACCGTCACCATCGTCACGACCGTCACGGAACGCGAAGAAATGAGCGTTCGCACAATGCAGCAGCGGGTGATTTTACCCGCTGTCTGCGGTGTGAAGCCGTAGGCGGAACACATCGGCGATAGCCGATATAGCCCTCTGCAAGAGCGCAAACAGGCACAGCCTGTAGGCATTTTTGTCAGTTCGCTGACAAAAGTGCTTTTGCGTTACTCTTGACAAGAGTAACAGAACAAAAACGAGTAGAAATGAGGTGAAACAAGATGTTGAAAAGAACCATCAGCGCTATGGTTGGCAAAGGCTCGACCGCGCATAACAACAGAGATTTCATCGCTGAGAATGTCGATAAGGAACGAACGAAAAATAACATTACGTATTGCAATGAGGATATAAAAGCCGTTTACCATGAGCTGTTCGATGATGCACTCGAACGATACAACGCCAAACAGATGCGAAAAGACAGAGTGATTGATGACTACTACGAGAAGATACGTACAGGCAAACAAGAGGAGCTGTTTCACGAGATTATCTTGCAGATTGGAGATAAAGACAATATGTCGGCATACAGTGAGAACGGAGAATTGGCGAAGAAAATTCTTGACAGGTATATGCAGGGATTTCAAGAACGCAACCCGAATTTACGGGTGTTCTCGGCACATATCCATATGGGCGAAGCAACACCGCATTTGCATATCGACTTTGTACCGTTCACCACAGGCAGTAAGCGCGGATTGGAAACGAGAGTATCGCTGAAAAAAGCACTCGAAGCGCAAGGATTTGTCGGTAAGGGCAAGAGTGATACCGAATGGAATAGGTGGGGTCGAATCGGAAAAGGAAAAGCTCGCTGAAGTCATGCTTGAATATGGTATCGAGTGGGATAAAAAGGGTACGCACGAAAGACATAAATCCGTCAGCGAATTTAAGCGGGATAAATTGGTTGAGGAAGTAGAAATTCTTGAAGATAAGAAGCGGGAAATAGAAACAGATATTTCAACTTATAAAAAATCTGAAAACGCCGCCCTCGCCACTGTACAAAAGCTTGAAGATGAAGCCTTACAGCTCCCCGAACCGCCGCCGCTGATGTCGGCTAAAACGTATAAGACAAAGCATGTTGAGCCGTTTGTAAGGAAGTTGATTAAGACTATAAAGAACCTCGCCCGTAGGTGTATTCGTGCCGAAAAAGCCGCCGAACAAGCAGAGGAGCGTATTTCAAAGGTTCAAGAGGAACGGGACTACTATAAGGCGAAAGCGTGGGATTTAAGTAAAGAGAACAGTAGGTTGAAAATAGAATTGAGGGATTTCGATAGGATTAAGGAGTATTTGGGCGGTGAGAGGGTGCAGGAGATGCTGCGGGTGATTAGTAAGACGAGGACACAGAGGAGGGATAGATCAGATACGGAAAGATAATGATTGCTTAACCACCCACACAGGAATGTGTCACATTCCTGTGTGGGTGGTTGATAAATATTTTGAGTTGTTCTGGTTTAGAGGTATTAAGATAGTTTATTATTATAAAAATTATCGGATTACACTTGTCATGTCCAGCTCTTTTTAGCTTTTAGCGAAATTTTGAAATTTAGAAAATTTTAACGAAACGTATTGATTTTTTTTGATTGATGTGGTATAATTTACCATGTTGGATTGTATATCGCCTCTAACAAATGGAACGTGGTATGAAAATGAATTATAAAGAAGTAATTGTTGCTTGTTGAACGTGATATTTTTCTAGCAACACTCAGAAAAGATTTGAATATCGTATATGGTACATCAACAAAAATGCATCGCAACGAAGATGTTGCTCTTCCGTTCTTCTTCGCATATGTGATTGTTTAGATTGCAATATCGGAGATATTTGCGATGCAGTACGGGAAAATGCTCATCAGAGTGTTAGTGATTAAGTGATAGGGACAAACAAATGTTGCGAAAAACAGTTGAAAGAATAAGTGAAAATTTTATAGCTGAGGCGGTTGCTTCTCCAAATTTGTTGGCGGATATGGCAGCGATGGAGAAGTATATGGCGGAGAGCTACAGCGGTCGTATTTTTGTAGAGCTATTGCAGAACGCAGACGACTGTAAATCCACAAATATTTGTGTGAAAGAAATTGACGGGAATATCCTGTTTGCCAATAATGGTCGTCCCTTTGACGAAAAAGATGTTATTGCTATCAGTAGATCCGGTTCAAGTAGCAAAAAGCGAGGCGAAACTATCGGCTATAGGGGTGTCGGCTTTAAGAGTACAACCTATTTAACTGATGAAATCATTATTTATAGCGATAAAACCTATTTTACATTCAGTAAGAGAATTTGCTCTGAGAGAATCTCAATGCCTATAAATAGTATTCCCATGATACGCATTCCCTTGCTGATAGAAAACATTGATACTAAAATTGAGCATGAAGTTTATCAACTGGAGCAGAATGGATATAATACAGTTTTTGTATTCAAAAACGCAAAGATTAAAGAGTTTTTAGAAGAAATAAAGCAAGTCGATATCGGTATGTTCATTTTCTTGAACAATATCGAGCAATGCAATATTGCAATGGCTCAATACAGCACTCAGATTTCTCTGAAAAGGTATTGTCATGGCGATGGTCAAATTGTTGAATTTACAGACATAAAGAATAATGCTTGGTATATTGTAAAGCATAACGGTACCGCATTGGGATTGAAATACGATATAGAAAACAAACGGATTATTGCGTGTGATGAAAGTGAACAGCTTTATCACAGTTATTTACCATCATTTGATAAGATGCTGTTTCCGTTTAAGGTCAACGCCGATTTTTCTACAGATCCCTCCCGTAAGCACATTTCTATTGACGAAAAAAACCGAAAACGCTATTAAAAACATTGCTGAAAACATTGCAATTCTAATTAAAACAGCGTTGTCCGGAGAAAGTAAGTTGGATTTCGGGGATATATTTATAATCCTTAATTCACACGGTGATTTTTCACGCTGCAACAGTATGCTGAAACAGCGAATTAAGGATTTTGTATTACAGCTTGTATCTCTTAAATTGCGAAATGGTACAACACTTTCCATCGACGAATACAAGCTCCTTCCGGATTGGCTTAATGAATCCGAAAAGAACTTCCTGCGGATGGAATCAGAGCGCATTGGTGCCGAGTCTTTGGAAAAGTCTATATATATACCACTTATCCCAATATTGATTCGTTTATTCAGGCTTATTCCACACAGCAGTTCTCTAACGATGATCTAGCTACAATGATGGGTGAAACTGCGTTGGTTGCGCGTATGCCTCCGGAAATGCAAGGAAAACTGCTTGGACGAATCATTAGAACATCAAAATTCGAACAAATGACACAGGAAAGACAAGAAAAGCTTGACGAGATTAAAGTGTCCACCGAAACTGGCATCAAGTCCATACAAGAGATTAGCACAGAAAAGACTACTGTTGTAAAAGCTGTCCAAGAGGGATTGAATGCCACAGCAAGTACGGCTGATTTGAGTTGGTTTGGCGAGAAAAAGGCAATAGACATTCAAAAATTGACAGGTGCTTCTAAAACTACAGTTGCCCCGGAAACAGAAATAAAAAGTGTTAAAAGAGAAATCAAACCACAAATTGCGAAATGGCGATCTGCCGAACAGCAGTGCATAGAAATTGAAAAATTCTTTGGTAATACTGCTGTTGATGTCTCCAAAAAGAATGTCGGATACGACATAGAAAGCACTACCCCGAATGGAGAAAAGCGGTATATCGAAGTCAAATCTGTAAAAGATGACGGCAGCTTCTCTATAACAAACAATGAATATACTGCTGCTCATCAGTACGGAAACCAATATTATATGTGTCTGTTGATTCAAAGTGCTCAGAATATTCAAGTAATTTATATTCAGAATCCCATCGAGAACATAGCCTTTGAAAAAAGAATCAAGCAATGGGAATGGTATTGCGACACATATAGCGGAGAGTCTTTTGTTTTTGAGAGTTAACCGAAAAACATTACACAAATAAAGGAGTAGATATTATGGCAATCAGCAATGAGAAAAAGAAAGAGATCTTGCTAAAAAACTTTGATATTCTTAAGGATAACTACGAAAAGAATAAGAGCACTTTAGCTACTGTTGTAGTTAAGATGCTCAAAATCGATACGGATACCGCTGTTGATATGTGGTCATATTTAGTAACCAAACATGTGTCTAAGTTGAAAAGCGATGATTCATGGTCCTTAACAGGATATATCGTATACGAAGGTCACCAAGCAATCGGCAAACCCAAAATGGCAGAAATCATATTGGGCAATCAAGTTCTTAAAGAGGCTCTTTTCTCTCAAGCAGGCGGAGATAGTGTTTACTTCTTTGTGGGTTGGATTATTCGAAGCAAGATTAATTCTGATGAACTTCAGCTTGCGGATGAACTTCTTTCGATGGTGTATAAGAACAAAAACAAGGAAGATAGCTGGTACACAATTATGGACGATATTATTCCAGACGATTCCGATGATTTAGAAGTCTCGGAAGAAGCATACGAATTGCTTGAAATGTGGTGTGATAAGGTTAAAGATGCAGAAGAAAGAGCAAGTCTTATTGTTAAGATGATGGAATTTATGGAATAAATCTATAACCAATATAAATGATTTTCGTGCTTTCAACAGCACAAGCGGCGATTCTGAAAGAGGCAGGTATTCTGTGAGCTTCTTCGCATGGTGATTGTGATTCTTGTTATCCGTTGGATTATTGGAAAATTGTTTGGCTAAAACTCCTCCATTACATCTGAAATGATTGCGGTGCACGGTTAATGCTGCAGAAAGGTTGTGAATATATGGACGATACTAATTTGATTGTTACATCGGAAATGTCTCCGATTATACAAGAGATTTAAACTATTTTGGATACTGCATACTGCAGAGAGTAACCTTTGTCAATTACCGCTATTATGTAGATATGGTGTTCTACAATAAAATTCTGAGTTATTATGTTTTGTTCAAACTAAAGTTCAGATGCCGTTGGATAGTTCAATATTTACTTGAACTACTACGCAAATGAGGCAAATGACGAGGATGACAATACTTCCATAGGTATCATCCCTATGCATTGACAAGAGGAACTTCGATGTGCAGCACACTCTTGGCGGTCTGTCTAATTAGATTTTTTCTTTTAAGTATGTACGACAAGGACAGTTGATCCGGCAGGTGGAAGCTGTTTTGGAATGCTGGCATAAAGAAGATATGAAATTATATATATGTTTATTTGGCAGATGAAAAATGAATTATTACAGAAAAGAGGTAGCATTGATGGAAAGCAAGATTAGACATCTTGAAATGATACAAGGGATTATTAATCGCATGGCCGGAAATTCATTTGCATTGAAAGGTTGGGCGGTTACTTTGGTATCTGGTATTTTTGTTTTATCGGGAAAAGATACGGATAAACTGTACTTTTTAGTTGCATATATTCCGGTTTTAATTTTTTGGTTTTTGGACGCATACTATTTGTTGCAAGAACGTCTTTATCGTTCGTTATATGAAAAAATTCGCACTACCGATGAAAAAGATATTGATTTTTCACTTAAGGTGACAGAAATTGAATTCGATAGTAAAAACAATTGTTTTTGCAGTTGTCTCTTTTCTAAAACAATACTTGGGTTTTATATTCCTCTTGCGATGGTATGTACCGTCATTATAATAGTAACTCATATATAATTATAGTGGAGGATAAGACAATGTCAGGTGTAACAAAACATATATATGATAGTGACATTAGAGACATTTTATCAATGTGGAACACAGAACTAAAACGTATCCGGTCAACCTTGCCGTGTCAATATACAAAAGAAGACATCATACAATCTTTGAAAACTTATTTTCCACATGAATGGCATTCTGTAGAAATTAAATATATTTATTATACACAAAAAGATAAGCATTTGAAAAAGCGGTTTGGTAAAGCAAGGTTTAACATGCAACCAGCAGAGCAATTATTAGAAAAGTCTAAACAATATCGTATTATTATGTCATCTGATTTCAAAGAAAATCATAGGTTGAAATACTCAGATACATTGCGGATTGAAGCTCAAAATTCTTTGTTGGCAAACAGAACCCCCAAAATACAAAAAGTCAACAATAAAATCGAAATGTCAAAATCGAGGGTTCAACAAGTCACACCGACATATATTGACCAATTAATAGGATTGTATGAAAGAAAAGGAACCAGTCAAAAAGATAAGTGCTATATTTTAGCGGAATTAAAAAAATACTATAGTCCACGTATCATTCAGTTTTTCTTTAAGCTGAATGACACAGAACTAAATAAGCAGTTGCGTCAGGAAGCGTTTTATCACTTGCAAAACTTTAGCTATCAGCCGAGAGCTCGTAAGCAAAAATATATGCAAGTTCACACTAAGAACAAAAAACGCAGAGCATATCTTAAAAACACTTATCCCAATGAAGTGTTCTCTATTGAACACACTCCAAATGAGCTTGAATACCGCATAGCTAATTCAAAAGAACAGGGAATTAAAAGATATGATTTTTTCATATCACACAGTTACAAGGATGGATTGCTTGTACAGAAACTGATACAGCACGAAAACTCCGATGGAAAAGATGTTTTTTGTGATTGGATAAATGATTCAGACTATCTTAAGCGACATTTGCTATGTGAAGCAACTCTTAAAGTTATTGAGAAGAGGTTAGAACAATCGGATGCCTTGCTATTCGTTAAATCTGAGTTCTCTATGGCATCTGTTTGGTGCAGATATGAGTTAAATTACTTTAATGAATTGGGAAGACCAATTTACACTATATCTGCAGAAGACATTGAGAAAGGTATTTTTATTAAAAATATCGAGCAAAATGCATGGTTTGTTGATAGTAATTATAAAGAAAGAGTATTATTGGCAAATACACATTAGTTAATTTAAAATGGATAAAAAGAGGTGGTTGATTTATGAAAACTATATTTGAACAAGGTTCATTTCGGGAATATTCACAAGTGCGATTAGATGAATCGATGTCGCCTGTTTTGAAACATTCGCAGTATGGAGTAAGGCAAACAACAGTTTTTATTTCTCACAAGCACGATGATCTTGAAGATCTAAAAGGGATTTTGGGATTTTTAGAACTCAAATATGGCGTTAAAGTCTATATAGATAGTCGTGATCCCTCAATGCCCAAGATTACCTCCGCTCAAACGGCACTTAATATTCGGGAACGAATAAAGGATTGCGATAAGTTTATTTTGCTTGCAACTAACGGAGCAATAGAATCAAAGTGGTGTAATTGGGAATTGGGCTATGGCGATGCTCAAAAATTCAAAAAGCACATTGCACTATTTCCCATGAAACCGCAAGGTACATATGACAGTTCATACAAAGGCTCAGAATATATGGACATCTACCCCTATATTGCTTATTATGATGGTACAGAGACATATACAAATGGAGAACCAATTGCTCGTGGCTATTATGTACGTAGACAAGAGGCGAATGGAAACTATATTACGTCGCTCGCTGACTGGTTCAACGAAATATGAGCAAGGGTGGTACTATGGAATGAGATGTTTTTTCCTACAAGTATAGTACAATGCCAAATGTAACCGACAAACTTGGTCTTGTGATTATGTTGATTACATAAAAAA
>JAJQAT010000175.1 GCA_021203665.1 Bacillota bacterium | reverse complement strand
GTATATAATAAAATAAAAAGACGAGGTGATAAATATGGGAGACTTTGACAGCTTTCTTAACGGCATGGTTAGAGACGCGGATATATGGGCGGCAGCACAGGCAAGCCGCGGCGCGGACGGCAAGCCCGACCCCTATAAGGCGGCGGGAATGGCTGCCGGAATGGGATACGGATCGCTCGGCGATATGCTTGCCATGGGAGCGATTCTCGGAAGTCAGGGCGCGTTTAGCGGCGGCGGGTCAACATACAGCGGTTCGGTGCATGATGATTTGTACGCCGATGATTTTCTTGACGGCGGACCGACCTACGGCGATTTTCTGCATGAAATCAACGCGGACTGTTCGGCAAATAAAGAGGAAAATCCGCAAGATAAAACGCAAATTTCGTACAGCACGTCAAAGGACGAGGAAATAGCGGGCATCTTCGTCGGGGTTGTAATATCTGCATTGATAATGCTCTTCATAATATATTTTTTTGTTGTGTAGTGAGACGGCGCGCGTATAAAATAAAAAGGACTGTTGACAATAATTTGCCGACAGCCTTTTTTATTCAGTTTATGTACGGCTTTGTCACGGACAGCGGCTCGGAGCCGAGCGCGCGCAAAAGCTGCATACCCGCGCCGCGCGCGTCCTTGACCGCTGTTTTGACGGCTGACGCTTCGCCGGTAAATATAATAATAACCTCGTTTGAATGGCTTGTTCCGCTGTCGGGTCGGAGAGCTTTAATAAGCTCCACACCCGCCGCCTTCATGGCGATGTCCGATATAACCATACCTATCGGAGCGGGCGACGCACACACGAATCCGAACGGCTGCCCTATAGGCACGCCGAACGCCTTGTTTATGGCGTATCCGCTTCGCGCGCTGTATTGAAATTCCATATGTCCGGCTTCGCTTATGTAAATTTCACCGGCGTTTATATCGATGTATTCAAGCGATAATTCGACGGCGCGCTTAACGTCAGACGGAGTGCCGCCGCCTATTATGATAAAGCTTCCGTGACCGCCCCAGCCCTTGGTGTCGCGCGGGATTTCGATTGATATAACCTCTGTCGAGGTTGCCTTTACGGCGTCGTCAACAGCCTGAATTTGCGCACCCGCGCCGGTGCGCGAGCCGACAAGACCGATTGAACGGAATTTTTCGGGTATGGACATTTGCTTTCTCAGCTCGTCATCGACATTCGCGATATACAGACCGATTGTATCGCATACGCCGACGCCCACAAACTGCGTAAGCGCGCATTTGCCGAACATATCATTTTTCATGCCGTCCCTCCGTTCACGATTAATATACCCTTTAATTGTATCACTCGGCGGAATATTTTGCAATAATAAAAACAAATTTATATAAAAATGATATAAATTTAAAATATGTGTTTACCAAATCGAATTTTTGTGATACAATAGTAAATCGAAAGAAGGTAATAAAAATGTACAATGCAAAATCAATGAATGCCGATGAATTTATCGACGATGCCGAGGTGAGAGCATCCCTTGAATATGCCGAGCAAAACAAGGACAACAAGGAGCTTGTAAAGTCCCTGATAGAGCGCGCAAAGGACTGCAAGGGACTTACGCACCGTGAGGCTGCGGTGCTGCTTGCCTGTCAGGACGCGGAGCTTGCGGAGGAAATGTACTCGCTTGCCCGCGATATAAAACAAAGAATATACGGAAACAGAATAGTAATGTTCGCTCCGCTGTATCTTTCCAATTATTGTATAAACAGCTGCGTGTACTGTCCGTATCATGTGAAGAATAAGACCATTTGCCGCAAAAAGCTCACCCAGGAGCAGGTAAAGGCGGAAACCATCGCCTTGCAGGATATGGGTCATAAGCGTCTCGCGCTTGAGGCGGGCGAGGATCCCGTTAATAATCCGCTTGAATATATACTTGAGTGTATCAATACGATTTACGGAATAAAGCACAAAAACGGTGCAATCCGCCGCGTGAATGTTAATATCGCCGCGACGACCGTTGAAAATTACAGAAAATTAAAGGAAGCGGGAATAGGCACATATATTCTGTTCCAGGAAACCTACAATAAAAAGCATTATGAGGAGCTGCATCCGGCGGGACCGAAGCACGATTATTGCTATCATACCGAGGCGATGGACAGAGCCATGCAGGGCGGCATAGACGATGTCGGCTTGGGAGTGCTTTTCGGACTTGACACATACGCGTATGAGCTTGTGGGAATACTTATGCACGCCGAGCATCTCGAGGCGGTGTTCGGAGTCGGACCGCACACAATAAGCGTGCCGAGAATATGCCCCGCGGACGATATTGACGTTAATGATTTTTCAAACGCCGTTCCCGATGAAATATGGCAGAAGCTTATAGCGATAATCAGAATTGCCGTTCCGTATACGGGAATGATTGTTTCCACGCGCGAGAGCGAGAGCAACAGAAAAAGAGCTCTTGAGCTGGGAATATCGCAGATAAGCGGCGCGTCAAGCACAAGCGTCGGCGGATACGTTGAGCCGGAGGAGGAAAACACGGCTCAGTTTGACAGAAGCGATACGCGCACGCTCGACGAGGTTGTAAACTGGCTTTTGGAGCTGGGATATATACCGTCGTTCTGTACAGCCTGCTACAGAGAGGGCAGAACGGGCGACCGCTTTATGTCGCTTGCCAAAACGGGCGCGATACAGAATTGCTGTCAGCCCAACGCCCTTATGACGCTGGAGGAATACCTTGTTGATTACGCCTCCGAGGAAACCGCGAAAAACGGCAGAAGGGTTATAGAGGCGGAATTGGAGAAAATTCCGAACGATAACGTAAAGAGAATAGCGAAAGAAAACATAGAAAAGATAAAGCACGGCGAAAGAGATTTCAGATTTTAAAATTAAAGGGTCAGCTTTTTATGAGGCTGACCCTTTTGCGTTGTTTAAATTGTCAGTATGCCGTTCTCGGATTCGATAAGCAGGAAGATTTCCTCCTCGCGTCCGTTTTCCGCGTTTACATATACTATAAAATTCTTGCCGTTAAAAGCGCCCTTAAATTCATAGCAAAGCACCTCGCGCATACTGTCCTTGGGAACAAGCGCGAGCTTTGTGCCGGAGACCTCAAGACCGGCGGAGATTTTTGCGTGAGCATCCTCCATGGTAAGCGCCGGAGAGGATAAATCGCGCTGAGTGTGATTCATAAGGTACCCCTTTGACTCGATACCGACTATATCGCCGTTATCGAGAGCGACGCGCACCTTTACAAGGTCGCTGTAGCAGGTTACGTTGTCCTGAACATACGCGAAGTTGATTGTGGCAATTCCGCCGGATTTTTCATAATAGCTGTCAGCCATGCTGTAGAAACCGTTCTTTTGCAGGAACTGAGCCGCCTTTTCCGTAGCCGCGGCAATGTCGAGATTTTCTCCGTCAATATCGCGGCTGTTAAGATAAGAAAGCACATATCCGCCCTTTTTTGTTATGCTGACCGAAATTTGACCGTTTTCCGTGTCCTTTATAAAGGTGTACGCCTGTATGGCGGTGTTTTCCGAAAGTCCCTCAAATGTCATACCGCTTATTCCCAGGAAATTCTCGGCTCTTGTCAAAGCCTCCTCCTGCGATATGTCCGAGGAGCTTTTCAGCATTACCGATTCTATATTTTCGATATGCTCGGAGAATGGTCCGTCATATATCAGCGACGGGTATTCGTCAAAGGATTTTTCCACGTTTTCGAGGTCCTCAAGTATGCCGTTTCCCGCCGCGTCGGCAACGGTGCCGCTTTTCTTCCCGTTTGACGCGGAAATGCTGACCTCGCCGCTGTAAATTCGCGACTGTATATCGGAAAGCGTTGTTTTAAGACTTGACGCGTATTCGTTCATTGAGGCGAGATTATCGTATTCCTCCTGAGAAATTTCATCTCCGTTTATCATCGACTGCGACAGCACATAGGTATAGTCGCCCACCTGCGACAGAAATTTGGAGGTGTTGTCAAGCTGTACCTGAGAGGTCGGGAGCTGTCCCAGACAGGATTTTGCCTCGGCGCTTTGACGGAAAATGTCGCTTGAAAGCGTCGCCATCTGCGCGGGACTTTTTGTAAGCTGCGCCTTGCTCAAAAGGGTGTCTATCTCGTCCACATATCCCACAAGCTCGTGGAACGCCCTGTTATATTGATTTTCATTGGTAATTTCAAGCGCTTTGGCGCTTTTTGATGCTGTAAATCCCCATATCAGCGCCGCTATAATTCCCGCTGTAAGAATAGTGTACAGCCAGATGTGTATACCTTTGGTTTTTTCCATAATTTACATTCCTTTCTACTTACAAAATCTATGCTTTCCGATTGTTACAATCAGCGGACGCGACCAAATCCAGGAATTTGTAGCCGTGTCGGGATTGAAATAATATATAGCGCCGCCGGACGGATCCCAACCGTTGAGAGCGTCGCTGCAAGCCTTGTATACGGTGGAGCTTTCGTCAATCGGTACGTTAATCTGACCGTCGCTCACCGCCGTGAACGCGCCGGGCTGGTATATAACGCCCGAAATTGTGTTCGGAAACGATGGGTGACGAACCCTGTTAAGTATGACAGCCGCCACCGCTACTTGTCCCTCATAAGGCTCTCCGCGCGCCTCGCCGTTTACGGCTCTCGCCAAAAGCTGCGTGTCGCTTTCGGACGAGGTTACGGCGTACGCCGCGTTGTTGCCCGTTACGTAATAAACTGCCGCGGCGGTGAGAAACATAGCCGCCAGTGCGGCAGACAGTATTTTTTTCATGCAATACTTCCTCCTTGTGATTTTTTCTTTAGTATTTCCATCGGTAAATGAAAAATATGTATTCAAGATAAAAATATGTATTAAATATATAAAAATGTCAACACTTTAAATAACGCGAAAAATTACAAAAAGAGGGTAAAAACCAAATGAACAAATTAATAGCGGCATTTGCCGCCGCGATGTGCATAACCGCGGCAATCGCGTCGTATGCGGACGGCGTGCAGGCGGATTTGCGGGATAATCTTATAAGACTTCATATAATAGCCGACAGCGACAGCACCGAGGCTCAGGAGGTAAAGCTGAAGGTGCGCGACGCCGTGCTGAAAAGCGTCGCCGGTAAGCTGTCGTCCGCGGACGGGGAGGAATGTAAGAGCGATATAATAAACAATTTGGAGGAAATTGAAAACACGGCGAATGCAGTCCTCGCGGAAAACGGCTTTGAGTATAAAGCCCGCGCCGAATACGGAAAATTTGAATTTCCTATGAAAGCATATAAATCCATAACGCTGCCCGCCGGAGAATATTACGGGGTAAGGGTTGTGCTCGGCAGCGGCGGCGGGCATAATTGGTGGTGCGTGATGTATCCGCCGCTTTGCTTTAGGGAGGGCGAGGAGGTAAGCTTGAGCCGAGAAGGTGAAAGGATACTTCGCGAAAATCTCGACGCGGACACATATGACATTATCACGAAAAAGGATAATGAGGTTGTGGTTAAATTCAAAATTGTTGAGATAGTGCAGGAAATAAAGCAAAAAATAAACGGTGATTAAAGATGAAAAATCATTTTTAATCACCGTTTTTTAATCGGTTAGGCTTTGTGATAAAAGGTTTAACCGCAGAACAGCTTATTTCATTCTGCTTTCGTAATCCTCAATCATCTTTTTAACCATCTGTCCGCCGACCGAGCCTGCCTGCTTAGCGGTAATGTCGCCGTTGTAGCCCTGCTTCAGAGTTACGCCCACTTCGTTTGCCGCCTCCATCTTGAATTGTTCCATAGCCGCTTTCGCTTCGGGAACCTGAATCTTGTTTCTGCTCATTTCTTTTCCCTCCTTAAAAACCAAAGTCCTTAATCTATTTAAAATTTGTGTCGAATTATATCGACTACACTACTATTTTGCACACGGATAAAAATAATATTCAAAAAACATATTAGCAATTTTTTGATTTGCAAATTATTGAAAAATGTGTCGATTGGTGATATAATTTTTTTGTGAGAGAATAATAGAAATTGTATCACGGAAGGATTGGCGTAAATGATAAAGGAAATTATGGCGCATAAGCTGAAATCCGCGTCAAATTATGTGCTTACATTTTTAAAATGGGGAGTTATAGCCGTTATAATAGGAGGCGTCGGCGGAGTGATAGGCACGCTGTTTCATATGAGCGTAAGCGAGGCGAACAGTGTTTTTTCAAAATATGATTGGCTTGTGCTTTTGTTGCCGGTGGGCGGACTTATTATAGTGGCAATGTATAAAAAATGCGATATGCTCGGCAATAAGGGTACGGACGGCGTGCTTATGTCAATAAGAAACGATACGGAGGTGCCGTTTTTGCTTTCGCCGCTTATTTTTATAAGCACGGTGATAACGCATCTTTTGGGCGGCAGCGCAGGCAGAGAGGGTGCGGCATTGCAGCTCGGAGGCAGCATAGGCAGCACCATAGGCAAGCTGTTTCGGATTGACGGAAAGGATATGCGCCTTGTTATTATGTGCGGAATGAGCGGAGTTTTTTCGGCGCTGTTCGGCACGCCCATAACCGCCGCGTTTTTTGCGCTGGGCATAACCAGCGTCGGAACTATGTATTATTCCGGACTTGTTCCGTGCCTGGCGTCGGCGTTGGCGGCGTATTTTATAACGCGGTTCGCGGGAATCGAGCCGACTCACTTCACCGTTATGTACATACCCGAAATCACAGTTATAACCGTGCTTAAGACTATACTTATAGCGGCATTGTGCGCCGAGCTGAGTATAATTTTCTGTATTGTAATGCACTATACGGCAAGATATATGAAAATATTTATGAAAAATCCGTATCTGCGTATTTTTGTCGGCGGAGCGGTTATAGTTGCGCTTACATATCTGCTCGGCACAAGGGACTATAACGGCGCGGGTATGAGCGTTATCGAAACCGCCGTGGAGAACGGCTACGCGAGCGGCTGGGCATGGATACTGAAAATTATTTTTACGGCTGTTACAATCGGAGCGGGATATAAGGGCGGAGAAATCGTGCCAACATTTTTCATCGGAGCGACGTTCGGCTGCGTAATGGGCGAGCTTATAGGCTTGACGCCGGGATTCGCGGCGGCGGTGGGAATGGTGGCAATGTTCTGCGGAGTGCTTAACTGCCCTGTAGCGTCGATTATATTAAGCATCGAGCTGTTCGGCTCAAAGGGGCTTATATTGTTCGCGGCGGCGGTGGGAGTAAGCTATATGCTCTCGGGATATTACGGACTTTACGGAAGTCAGAAAATTATGTATTCCAAGCTACACGCGGAATATATCAATACAAATACGAAATAAAGGGGATGGGGGAATGATTTTGGGATATTCTGTCTATGAGCTTTTGTGGCTGTTTTTCATCTACGGCTTTATAGGCTGGTGCGTGGAGGTTGCCTACTGCGGCGTGGATCAGGGATATTTTTCCAACAGAGGCTTTTTAAACGGACCGATTTGCCCGATTTACGGAGTGGGCGCTGTAATTGTAAATATTATGCCTTACGCCCATACAGGATAATATATGGCTGCTGTTCGTCGGCTCGGCGCTGCTCACATCGCTTTTGGAGCTTGTGACGGGATTCGCGCTGGATAAAATTTTTCACGCGCGGTGGTGGGACTATACGGATAAGCCCTTTAATATAGGCGGGTACATATGCTTGAAGTTTTCGATATATTGGGGTTTGGTCTGCATAGCGCTCATGCGCGGCATACATCCGGCGATATATAAGCTTGTACAGGATATACCGCACATCGCGGGACTTGTGATTCTGATATTTATTTCGGCGGTGTTTGTTACGGATGCCGTCATCACGGTAGTTGCGATAAATAAATTGGAAAAGCGTATTAAATTGATGGACGACATCGCGGAAAAAATCCATAATGTTTCCGACGGTATGGGAGAGCATATATATGACGGCGTGACGGCGGTTGTCAAAAAGGGCGAGGAAATATATAACAGCGATAACGCGCGCGAGCTGCGCGAGAAATACACCGAAAGCGTTGAGGAATTAAAGAAAAAGAACGAGGAAACACTTGAGGAGCTTAGGGAAAGGTATGCGCAGCTTGTAAAGGAATCCCATATATTTCAAAAGCGTATATTAAAGGCTTTCCCGAAAATCAAGTCAAGACGGCACGAGGAGCAGCTTGAAAAGCTGAAAGAAAGAGTGAACGAAATCAAAAGCAAAATCAAAAAATAAAAATCCCGTAAAGGGATTGACAACACCGCGCTTTCGTGGTATTATATAAAAAGAAAAGGGACTTATCGTCCTGCAAGGAAGTCGTAGAAAGAATTATCTTTCCACCCATAGTTGTTTATGCTGTAACATAAACAACTATTTTTTTATCCTACTTCAATAGCAAAAGCAATATGATTAATATTAAAATCAATTCATATATACTCATTGCTTAACACTCCTTTCAAAGAAGTGTCAGGACGAAAAAGCTGCCCTTTTCCGACGGACAGTATATCACAAAAGTATATCCGTTGTCAATTTATACGGGAATTTGTAAAAAAACCGTAAACACATATAAATTTTCTTGACATAATTTTTTGAATGTGGTACTATAATAATAGAAAAAGGGCAAGACCTCAAACGGTTATGCCGCAAATTTTAGATTACAAAGTAACCGATAGTCTTTGCAGGATCGATCGGTTACTTTGCTGTTTCAGCGAATATAATCATAAAAATGACTGCTAAAAGAATTATCACTAATGCTTTTATCGCGAATCGCTTTGCCGTCGTAATCACCTCCTACC
>JAJQAT010000214.1 GCA_021203665.1 Bacillota bacterium | reverse complement strand
ATATTATATCACGAAGTGAGGTGTTTGTATAGTGGTTTGTCTACAGTCTGAACAGCCGAGGCATTTTCGCCTCGGCTGTTGCGGTTTTATTTTAAAATTTTATCTGTTTTTCAAAACCTCGTTTTCGTATTTTTTGATTTCATCAAACCAAGCCTCGTCGCCCGCTACAGAGCAGCGCTCGCAGTATTCGCGCCAAACATCGCCGAAGGGCAGCAGCTTGACCTCCTCCTGCATTGCCATAAGCTCGGTAAATTCGCCGTTTGCTTGAAGCGCCTTTAATTTGTCGTGCGGTGTGCAAAGCGCGAAAAGCAGCGCTTTTTGCCAGCTCCTGAAGCCTACCGCCCAAGCGGAAATTCTGTTGATGCTCGCGTCAAAGAAATCGAGCGCCATATACGTCCTGTCGAGCGCGTTGCAGCGCACAATTTCCTTTGCCATTTCCTTTGTTTCATCGTCAAGCAATACAACGTGGTCGCTGTCCCAACGGACGCCTCTTGTTATGTGCAGCGCGATTTCGGGGAAAAAGCATAAAAGCGCGGGAATTTTATCGGACACAACCTCTGTCGGGTGGTAATGTCCGTTATCCATAAGCGGCAGGCACTTGTCCTTATGCTCCGCCGCAAAGCTCAACGTAAATTCCGACGAGCCGGTTGTGTACGCCTCAACGCCGATGCCGAACACCTTCGATTCAACGCAGGGCTTGACCTTGTTAAAGTCAAACGGCTCGGATAAAATTTGCTCTATCGAATCCTTGTATAACATTCTCGGCGTCATTCTGTCGGCGGGAACGTCCTTGAATCCGTCGCCCGTCCATATGTTCATCACGCAGGGAATACCTGTTTCCTCCGCAAAATACTGCGATATGCGTATACACGCCTTGCCGTGCTCTATCCAGAATTTGCGGACATTTTCATCGGGACTTGAGAGAGTTAAGCCGTCCTTTTGCATCGGGTGAGAGAAGAAGGTCGGGTTAAAGTCGATACCGAGATTTCTTTCCTTTGCGAACTCAACCCACCTTTTGAAATGCTTAGGCTCTATCTTGTCGCGGTCAACCGCCTCGCCCGGCTCGAATATCGCATAGCTTGCGTGAACATTTATCTTCTTTGTTCCGGGACAAAGCGACATAGCCTTATCCATATCCGCCATAAGCTCTTCGGGAGTTTTTGCCTTTCCAGGATAATCGCCCGTGGTCTGCAAACCGCCGTTTAACGGTCCGTCATGGTCGAAGCCTATCACGTCGTCACCCTGCCAGCAATGCAGAGAAACGGGGATTTTCTTCGCCGTCTCCATTGCCTTGTCGGTGTCAACGCCCCATTTTGCAAACATTTCCTTTGCGCTTTCGTATCTTGTGCTCATAATTTTACCTCTTTTCTTAATATTTTTACTTGCCTTGACGGCAAAATTTAATACCAATCGTGCTTTTCGTTTCTGTCCAGCGCGTTAATCTGCGCCATTTCCTCATCTGTCAGCTCAAAATCATACAGCTCGGTGTTTTCCTTAATATGGTCGGGATTGCTTGAACCCGGGATTACGACAACGCCCTTTTGCAAATTCCACCTGAGAATTACCTGCGCCGATGACACGCCGTGAGCTTCGGCGATTGCCGTTATTGTTTCATCACCCAAAAGCTCCGCCGTATATCCTCTGCCGCCCAACGGGTACCAGCCCTGCACGATTATGCCGAGCGATTGAATATAGGGGATAACATCGTTTTCCTGATAATACGGGTGTATTTCATTTTGCACAAGGGCGGGTGTGGTGTCCACCTGCGGCAAAAATTCCTCCAACTCATCCACATACCAGTTTGAAAGACCGATAGAACGGATTTTACCGTCCTTTACAAATTTCTCCATAGCCTTGTAAGCCTTTACATCGTTGTCGTCGGGGTGATGCAAAAGCATCATATCGACATACCCGATGTCGAGCCTGTCAAGACACGCTTGTATGGATTCCTCGGGATTTGCCATTTCACTGCCGGGATATATTTTAGTTATAACAAACAGCTCCCCGCGCGTCACAAGTCCCTCGTCAATCGCCTCGCGTATCGCCTGCCCGACCTCCTCCTCGTTGCCGTAAGCGGACGCGGTATCGAAAAGGCGCACACCGCTCTCAATCGCGGATTTTACCGCGTTTATACAGGTATCGCCGTGCAGACTGTACGTTCCCAAGCCGTTAATCGGCATTTCATAGCCGCTGTTTAACATAACGGTTTTTGTTTCAAAATTAAACACGCCTACCTCTCCTTCATTTGCCGCGCTGTCCGAGAGCGTACCGATACCGTTTTCCGTAAGCCATTCGGAAATTTCATCTTCATCTATATCGCCGCCGCTTCTGAAGCCGCTGCGTACGTCGGAATCGGGACAAGCGGCTTTTATTGCCGAAACAGCCGATGAAATGCCGGAGCTGTGCGAGGTGCAAAACGGCATTATCGTTTTCCCCGATAAATCGACGCTGTCAATAAATGTATTTATAATTCGCGGATTTGTGCCCCACCATATCGGAAAGCCTAAAAATACCGTGTCGTATTCCGATAAATCCGGCAGCTCTCCGGCGATAGCGGGTCTTGCGGAGGAATCGTTTTGCTCGCGGTTCGCGCGGCTATCGCTGTCGTTGTAGTCAATATCCTCATCGGTGTACGGCTCCGCCGCCGTTATCTCGTAAATATCCGAGCCTGTCAGCTCCGCTATTTTTTCCGCAAGCGGCTTTGTTGTTCTGGTTTGAGAAAAATATACTACAATTGAGCCGCTTGCTTCCTCCGTATCGGTAATTACCGCCGCGTCGGATTTTTCCGCGTCGTCGGCGAGCGTCAGCGTCACGATTTGCGTATCGCCGTCCCATTCAACGTCGTAGCCGAAGCTTTCGGCGATAAAGCGTATCGGAAGCATTGTGCGCTCGTTTTGTATGATGGGCGCGCAATCAAGTGTGTATGCGGTTTCGTTTAAAAACGCCGTTTCGCTGTCTATCATAAGAAGTATAATCGTGTCGCCCTTGGCAAGAATCGCCGTTTGCGTTTCCGCGTCCCATTCGACAGCGCCGCCCATTGCCTCCGCGACAGCGCGGACGGGCAGCAACGTCCTGCCGTCAACAATAACAGGTGTCGTACCTCTGCCGGTGTCAATTTCCAGCTCCTCGCCGTCAACCGTCATGATAGGGTTTCCTATCTGCAATTCGATTACGGCGGCTTGCGTTTGAGCCGCGCAGCTCATTGTAAACAGTGTCATTATTATCAGACTGAGTAATACGGATATGGTTCTTTTCATTTCCGCGCACCTCCTTAATTTCTATGATATTAGTATATTTCAAAAGCACTGTAATGTCAAATACTTATATTCTATAATAAATTATGCGTTTTGGTTATGTTAGAGGTTGAAATTTCAAATAAAATATGATACAATATTTTAAATAAGTTAAAGGAGCGCGGTATTATGGAATTGCGTGTTTTACGATATTTTCTTGCGGTTGCAAGGGAGGAAAGCATCACTGCGGCGGCTGATTTTCTGCATATATCACAGCCGGCGCTTTCAAGGCAGCTTATGGATTTGGAAAAGGAGTTCGGAAAAACCTTGCTTATACGCGGCAAGCGCAGAATAACTCTCACGAGCGACGGACAGTTTTTAAGAAAACGCGCCGAGGAGCTTGTGGAGCTTGCCGATAAAACGGAAGCGGAAATGACACATTCGGACACGAGCTTGGGCGGCGATATTTATATCGGCGGCGGCGAGGCGGACGCGGTTCGCTTTATCGCGAGAATTGTCACGGAGCTTCGTGAGGAATACTCGAATATAAAATTCCATTTCAGCAGCGGCGATGCCGAGGATATGCGCGAAAAGCTCGATAAGGGTTTGATTGATTTCGGTATTTTTGTAGAACCGGCTGATATTACAAAATACGAGTTTATCAGGATTCCCGCGGCGGAGCATTGGGGCGTTATAATGAGAAAGGACAGTCCGCTCGCTCAAAAGGAGCTGATACATCCGGAGGATTTGCGCGAGCTGCCGTTGATTATTTCGCGCCAGACCACGCAGGATAAAATATTTAAAAATTGGTTCGGCAAGGATATAAACCGCCTTAACATTGCCGCGACGTATAATTTGGTTTACAATGCCACGCTTTTGGTTCGCGAGGGCGCGGGGTATATGATAGGGATAGACAATCTCGCCGACACGTCCGAAAAAAGCGGTCTTTGTTTTGTGCCGCTCGATTTGGATTATCAAATACACCTTGATTTGGTGTGGAAAAAATATCAGATTTTCTCAAGAGCCGCGGAGCTGTTTCTGGATAAGGCACGCCAAGCGTTTGAAAGGTAGTGATGCCGCTACCCGCAAAGGGCAGCGGTAAATCATTCATCAATTTGACAGAATTTTATTGAGAAATTTCTTGATAAATTTCTTGATAAATATCTGTGTATGTGCTATACTTATGACATTGGGTTAGGTTAAGCTAACCAAAGTAAAGGGGGCGTACACCGCGTGTCAAAATCTGCATCGAAATTTCAAGAAAAATTTATGTCGTGGAAATTCCGCGGCAAGGAAATATTCAAGCCGTTGAACACCGGGCGAATTGATGAACACGTTGCCTGCGTCAGGGAATTTGTCGCGAATATTTTCTTTTACACAAAGGGCGGCACAACAATTATGATTGACGCGGGTTACAATTATGAGCGTTTAGCTGAGAAAACGGAGTGGCTCGGCATAAACCCGCGCGAAATCGAGCATATTCTGATAACCCATCAGGACACCGACCACGTAGGCGCGGTCGAGCGCGACGGCGGCGGATTGTTTAATCACGCAGCGCTTTACATAGGCGAAACCGAAAACAAATACCTTACAAAGGAGGTTCGGCGCAGGGTGTACCGCGGACTTTATAAGCTGCCGCCGGTTGTGATTGACAACAAAAAGGTGCTTGTAAAGGACGGAGAGGTTTTTTACATCGGCGATATAAAAATAGAATGTATCGAGGTCCCGGGGCATACGTGGGGACATATGGTTTATTTGATTGACGACAGGTATTTGTTCACGGGCGACACGATTTGGCTCGGCGCGGACGGCGGGTATAGCTTTCTTGACGCTTTGGCGGAGGATAACAAGCTCGCGGTTCGCTCGCTTGCGGCATTGGAAAAATTATTGCGGGAGCGTGCGCTCAGTCCTGTCGTGATTACCGGACACACCGGCTGGTCGGATGATTTGGATTTCGTATTCGCGCATACCGACAGCGTTTGCCGAGCGTCGAAAAAGCAAACGCCGCACGACCCGAACGCGCCGTATGACGCGTATGACGAGAGCGATGACACGCGGGAAAAGGCAAGAGGTGCGCGGCTTGAAAAGGCTGTACCGGTAAGTGAGAATTGAGGATAAAAATGAGCTTGAAATTTTATATTATAGAGTGCGCCGCATTGTGCGCGGCTTTCGGCGCGCTTGTTATTGCAATGCTTTTTATAAATCCGCTGTCGTTTATCAGCGACTACCCGCCGGAAATTCAAGAGCGGTACTATTCATCGCAGCGAAAGGCGGCGGCAAAGGGACGTTTAACTAAAATGATGATTGCAAAAAAGGCGTTCTTTATTATTTTGGGATTGTTCCTGTTTGCATTGATGGCGCATATCACGGGAGCTGTCAGCTATGTACAAAGCTTGATTGCCGTATGTGGATATATCGCGGTATTGGCGGTGTTTGATATTGTCGTTTTGGATTGGCTGATTTTCCCGAATGTGAAAAGAATAAGGCTTCCCGGAACGGAGGATATGAACGCGGAATATCGGCAAATGTGGTTTCACGTAAGATCAACGCTTGTGATGCTGCCGATATTGATACTCGGCGCACCGATCAGCGCGGGAATTATGGTGTGGATTTGGTAGGAGGATGAAATATGAAACCGAATTATAAAAACTGGGTACCCATTACACTTGTGGCAGGCACAGCGGCGGCGGCTGCGGTGTCGCTTGCGTGCTGCGTGATTTTCGCCGCATTGACAACGGGCGCGGCTCGTGTTGCACTGACGGCGATATTTGCCGCCGCGTTTTTGGTATTCGCGGCATTTACCGCATGGAGTATAGCGGCGCACAGGGCGTTTTCATACAACGGCAAGCGCAAGCTCAGCGCGCAGATGATAGACGGAGTGGCGGCAAGAGTGCAAATACCCGACGGCGGCGTGGGACTTGATGTCGGTTGCGGCAGCGGTGCGCTTACAATCGCGTGCGCAAAGAAAAACCCAAACGCGCAAATGGTCGGCGTTGACATTTGGGGCGCGGGATACGCGTTCAGCAAAGAGCTTTGCGAGGATAACGCGAAAGCCGAGGGTGTTGTCAATGTGCGTTTTGAGCGCGGCAATGCCGTAAGGCTGCCGTATGCGGACGAGAGCTTTGACGCTGTAACGAGCAATTATGTATATCACAACATAAAGGGCAGGAATACGCAAAGGTTGATAAAAGAAACACTGCGCGTGCTGAAAAAAGGCGGCGTTTTTGCCATTCATGACTTAATGCTGCCGGTGCAGTACGGCGATATGCGGGAGTTTGCGCGGGAGCTTAAAGCAAGCGGTTATGAGCGGGTCGAGCTTATCGACACCGCGGACGGGTTGTTTATGAGCAGGCGCGAGGCAAGACGGCTTATGCTTAAAAATTCCACACTGCTCTTCGGGGTGAAGTAGAAATACAGGTACTCTGTTCCTGATTTTGACAGTTTTCTCTAAAACCGCTTTTGCGCAAAAAGCGGTTTCTTTTTTTATACTCAAAAAATCCCCGCGCGGCGAAACGGACAAACAAAAGGACAATGGGATTTGCAGTGTTCTATGGGATATGCTAATATATGACCGTGGAGGGATTCGGTATGGAGGAGTATGATGAGAACCTTTTTAACAAGGTGTACAAAGAAATAAGCGAGGAGCTGGGCGTAGAGGCGGCTTTGACCATTCATCATATGTTCAAGGGCACGCAGGTTTGTTTCCCCGTGCGCTTCCTGGATCCCGGGTGCGTGAGGAGGATGATTATAAAGGAATACAACGGCAAAAACGCCGCCGCGTTGGCTAAAAAATACGACTATTCGGAAAAAACAATAAGGCGGATAATCAAGGACAACATAAGGAAAAAATGAGGGGGAGTAAAGAATGAATACGGTAGTATATTATATTATGCTCGCGGCAGTAATCGTCGTATTTTTTATAGCAAAAAACAAAAAGAAAATCCAAGACGGTAATTTTAATCAAGAGGACAACAAAATATGCAGCTATTGCGGGGAGCAGATAGTGTATAAATATCAATGGTGGCAAATATTTGTGGCGATTTTCTTTTTCCCCGTCGGATTGATATATCTCACGCTCGGGAAATATCCGAAATGCGCGCAGTGCGGACGCGTTCCGCTCGCGTACAATTCCGTTGCGAATAATAAAGCCGATATGAGCGGCACGGGCGAAAATAATGACGCGGCTTTGGCATTCGCGGATAACGATTCCGAAAGCGGGCAGTCCGCGCAGCCGTCCGCTCCGAAGCCGAACAAGCCCGAAAATCCCTTGATTAAAAAGATAAAGGATATTATCGGAAAAATGTCTTTAAGGACAAGGTGCATTATAGTTGCCGCGGTAATTGTGTTTATAGCGGTCGCGGTACCGTCCGCGAGAGCCATATCAAAATACAACAGGGCAAACGCGCTGTATAACACGGCGGTTGTGTACCAGTCCAAGAATGAGTATTTGGACGCGTATAATTGTCTGGAAAGGGCGCTGGAAATAAAGCCGAACATGGAAAAGGCGCTCACGCTTATAGAAGAGGTCGGAGATCAGCTTGTGGAGCAGTATATTTCCGAGGCGAAAAACCGGATGGACGAGGGGAATTACGAGTACGCGTATAATACCGTAAAAAGAGCGCTTGTATACGACTCGACCAACGAGGAGGCTGTAGAGCTTAAGAAGCAGATAAATGATTTGCTGGCGGATCAATATATCGCGGAATCGCAAAAATTCATAGACGCCGGCGATTATATTTCGGCATATGAAAAATTAGAGGAGGGTCTTTCGATAAGCTCCGATAACACAAGAATGCAAAGCGCGCTGAATGATATAGAGCAGCCGTATCAGGAGGCAGTCGCGGCTAAGAAGGCGGCTGAGGAAGCGGCAGCGGCGGCGGAAAGGGCGGCGCAGGAGCAGGCGGAAGCCGAAGCGAAGGCACAGCAGGAGGCAGAGGAAAAGGCGGCGCAGGAAGCCGCCGCAAAGGCACAGCAGGAGGCGGCGGCAAAAGCCGCTCAATCGGCACAGTCCGCGGCGAACGCAAAAACGAATTATATTAATTCGGCACCGGATGTAACCGCAGCCGTATTGCTCAGAGCACCGTCTGACTATACAAATAAAAAAATATGTATAACCGGATGGGTAACAAGTCAAGTAACACTTGACAGAGGAACACTTCAATCCGCACTGGAATATTTTGGATTGGCTGACACTCAAAATTTAGAGGAGGTCATCATAAATGACGGTACGGGAGATGTGGCGGTTATGTATGATTCATCAAGCAGCGGAATAAGACTGTTAGAGGGTGATTGGGTGTCCGCTTACGGAGAATTTGAGGGACTTACGGAATTGACCTCGACAAATATTTACGGAACGGAATCAACATATAAGGTACCCAAGCTAAATGCCAAATATTTTAATTAACAAATTATAAAGGAGGAAAAATTATGGAAGTTATATTCACAGTAATTGGGCTGATTTTTATACTGGGCGTAGCAC
>JAJQAT010000193.1 GCA_021203665.1 Bacillota bacterium | reverse complement strand
GGAATGATTCCATTTATGGTTCATCTGATGGGTTGGATGCATTGGTAAAAACATATGGTGGAAATGTGGATTTAATTATTGGTGGACCACCTTGTCAAGCATATTCTGTTGCGGGTCGCATACGCGATAAGGATGGCATGAAAAATGATTACAGGAACTATTTATTCGAAAACTATCTTGAAATCGTTAATCATTATAAGCCAAAAGCTTTTGTGTTTGAGAATGTCCCGGGAATTCTCAGTGCGCGTCCCGGCAATGGTGATAATTTAATAATTGATGTTATTAAAGATAAATTTAGAGAAGCTGGATATGTTCTTTTAAATAATCTTGATGATGCCATTATAAATTTTACTGAATATGGAGTACCACAAAACAGACATAGGATAATTATATTAGCTATTCGCCGTGATTGTTACAACAATCCTGAGCAACTATTAGAGACATTTTACAATAAGGTATTACCATCAAGAAAGGTTGCAAATGTCGCTACCGTTAAAGATTACATTGAGGATTTGCCGGCATTAATTCCGCTTTCTAAGCCGATAAAAGTGAACGGAAAAACATATTCACACACTTTTGTACCGGAAAATGCAAAAATTAAAAATCACATTCCTCGTTATAGTAGTTTAAGAGATATTGAAATTTTTAAACTTCTTACCAAAGACATAGAAACCGGAGAAAATAAATACGTTTCAACAGAAGCTTTAAAATTGTTATATACAAAGGTTACAGGAAAAAAATCTAACATTTATAAATATCATGTTATTCGTTGGAATGAACCAAGCAATACAATTCCTGCCCATTTATATAAGGATGGATTGCGACATATTCATCCGGATTCAAAACAAGCTCGTACAATTACGGTAAGAGAAGCTGCACGACTGCAAACTTTTCCTGATGACTATGAATTTATAACAGATACAGCAGTTGACTATAAAATGATAGGAAATGCAGTTCCACCATTGTTTGCAAAGGTACTTGCTGAAAGCATTTATGACTTGTTATTTAAAATAGAAGCATAGGAGGTGAGTTTTATGCCAATTTTAGAACTATATAGTGTACGTGACGGAATTGTACCACCACAATCCGGATTAAACTGGTGCTTCGCTGATGCACATGTTAATACGGAAGATGCCTATATCGCCTTAACTGCATCTTTTCTGAGAGAGCAACCGAATTTTTTTCCTTCACATGGAAATGTTATTAATGTTGTTTGGGATGATGGAAAAGAGATGAAATGTTTGTTAGAAGGTACTCAATCAATTAACGGAAAAATATACCCTAAGCAAATCTCGTCATATAATGATAAATCTGAGATAGGACACTATTTGAGAAAACGACTCGGGGTAGACGCTATGCACGTGATTACTATGAAAGATTTAAATAATTATGGTCGTAATTATATTGACGTAACGCATTTAGGTAACAATAGATATAGTTTTGATTTTAGCTAAATTATGTTAAAACACAGACTATCATTTCATGGAGATAGTATTCTATATGGAACGGCACGACACCGCTTGTAGAATGTGATGAAATCACAATAGAATAAATGAATATATCTCAAAAAGCGGCTGTCCGAAACAAAATCGGGCAGCCTTGGCGGCTGCCCTTTTTGCTCAAGCGGTATTATTTTTTTCTGTTTACAGCCTTGGCTCTCAGGCTTGTGTTCAAAATTTTCTTTCGCATACGAAGGTTATTCGGAGTAACCTCTAAAAGCTCATCGTCTGCGATGAAGTCAAGGCACTGCTCAAGGCTCATTTCTCTCGGGGGAACAAGCTTAAGAGCGTCGTCCGAGCCGGAGGCGCGCGTGTTTGTGGCGTGCTTTTTCTTGCACACGTTTACAACCACGTCCTCAAGTCTCGCGTTTTCGCCGACAATCATACCCTCGTAAACCTTAACGCCCGCGCCTATAAAGAGCGTGCCTCGTTCCTGCGCGTTGTAAAGACCGTAGGTAATGGTTGTGCCGTCCTCCCAGGCGATAAGCGTGCCGCGCGTTCTGCCGGTAAAGTCGCCCTTGTACGGCTCGTACCTTTCAAGAATACTGTTTATAATGCCCGTACCCTTTGTGGCGGTCATAAGCTCGCTTCTGTAGCCGATAAGACCTCTTGACGGAATGAGAAATTCAAGACGCGTATATCCCTGCGCCGTCGGCGCCATATTCGTCATTTCACCCTTGCGGTTTATAACTCCGTCCATAACCGTGCCGGTATATTCCTCGGGAACGTCGACGGTAAGTCTTTCGATAGGCTCGCATTTAACTCCGTCGATTTCCTTGTAAATAACAACGGGATTTGAAACCTGAAACTCATATCCCTCGCGGCGCATATTCTCTATAAGAACGGACAGATGCAGCTCGCCTCGTCCGGAAACGATAAAGCTTTCCGTGGAGTCCGTTTCCTCAACCCTCAGGCTGACGTTTGAGTCAAGCTCGCGGAAAAGCCTGTCGCGCAGATGACGCGATGTGACGAATTTGCCGTCCTGTCCGGCGAACGGACTGTCGTTTACGCTGAACGTCATAGAAAGCACGGGGTCGTCTATTTTTACAAACGGAAGCGCCTCGGGAGTGTCGGCGTCGCATACCGTTTCGCCGATATTTATATCGGAAATACCCGATATTGCCACAACATCGCCCGCGCCGACCTCCTCGGCGGGAGTTTTTTTAAGTCCCTCAAAGGTGTAGAGCTTTGTGGCTTTGCCCTTTGATGTTGTGCCGTCGTGTCTGCATATGGAAAGCGGCATATTGACGCTTATTTTACCTCTCTCGATTTTTCCGACAGCTATTCTGCCGGTGTATTCGTCATAATCGATGTTTGAGACAAGCATTTGGAACGGCGCGTCCTCCTCGCATTTCGGACACGGTATCGAGTTTACGATAAGCTCAAACAGCTCCGTAAGGTCGCTGTTCGGATGCTCGGGATTATATTCCGCCGTCGCCCAGCCGTCGCGGCCGGACGCGTAGATTACCGGAGAGTCAAGCTGCTCGTCCGTCGCGCCGAGGTCTATGAAAAGGTCAAGAACCTCGTCAACCACCTCATAGGGTCTCGCGTTGGGACGGTCAACCTTGTTCACAACGATTACGGGCTTTAGGTCAAGCGCAAGCGCCTTTGAAAGCACGAAACGCGTCTGCGGCATACAGCCCTCGAATGCGTCCACAAGCAAAAGCACGCCGTCAGCCATTTCAAGTCCGCGCTCCACCTCGCCGCCGAAATCGGCGTGTCCCGGTGTGTCTATAATGTTTATTTTTACGCCCTTGTAGTAAAGAGAGGTGTTTTTGGCGAGAATTGTGATGCCTCTTTCTCTCTCGAGGTCGTTTGAGTCCATTACGCGCTCGTCCACCTGCTCGTTTTCGCGGAATGTGCCGCTCTGCGCGAGCATCGCGTCAACCAATGTCGTTTTGCCGTGGTCAACGTGTGCGATAATAGCTATATTTCTTATATTTTCATGATTTATCATAATAATTTTATGCCCTTTCTGCCCACAACCGACTAACCCCAATCCTGCCGTGAGCGCGCAGGACTAACCCGCTTTCGCGCGGATTAGCGGTATTCAACCCACATATTATATACCCGTTTTCGGATTATTACAATATTTTCGCCGAAAAAACAGAATAATGTACAAATTCGGCTTTTTATACGGGCGTTTTGAATGGTATAATCACAATAAAATAAGGACTTACCAAAAGCAAGCCCTTGTTTTAATCTGAAAAATTATTCCGTTATGTAAATCTTTGTGCGGAGCGGGATTGTGTTTGCAATCCAGTTTATATCCTGCGGGTGCAGTCTGACGCAGCCGTGCGATATATTGACTCCCACGCGTCCGTCGTACTCGGTGCCGTTGTAGTAAAGCAGGGTCGAGTGAAGCGCGTAGCCGTTGTAGAAACGAAGCACGGGTCCCACGTAATATCCGCTGTAATTCCATTGAGTTCTTTCAATATATTCAAATTGTCCGGTTATTGTCGGAGTGTTCCACGCGCCGAGCGCGCAGGGAAATTCCTTGAGAAGCTCCCATTGATATTGCGAACCCATGTAAACTCTTACCTTGTATTCGCTCTTTGAAACCCATACGAGATAGCTTGTGCTGCTTGATATACCGTTTCTGTTCACGGGCGTTTGGTTGCGGAATGCCGTCACCATAGGCGAATCGCCTATGAGAATGTCCATATATTCGCCGTAATCCGCCACCTCAAGCGTGGAGCCGAATGCCTCGGCGAGAGTTCTTATCGGAACAAACAGAGATCCGTCGATATACACCGCGGCGTGCGGCGAATATGTGTCGGTTTCGAATACGGTCGTGTAGGCGGAGTTGGCGTTGAATATAACCTGGTCGGAGCCGACAGAGCATACCACGCTGTCGTAATTCGGGTCGTATGTGACCTTAAGTCCCATTGCCTCGCCTATGGCGCGCACGGGCATCATTGAAACGCCGTCAATCAGTCTTGCGCGCGGAGAAAGGTCGGTGTGCCATTCTCCTCCGGCATATATGCGCAGCTCCTTGTCATACTGGGGATTTCCCGTCATTATGCAGCCGTTGGCCTGCGCGTAAACGCCGTTTTCGTCGAGGTAGCCGTAGGTCTGAACGTCAAGCGTTCCGCCCGGCTCGACATAGCTGTCGTAATATTTCAGAGAACGAAGTCCCGATACAAGCTTGACCTTGAAGCTTGTTCCCATTCTGTACTCTGGAACCTCGAATGTCATGGTTACCGACGGAGTGTCATAGCCGACATATCTGTGCTGTGAGCCGAGAAGCTCGCCGTCCTCGCTGTACAGCTCCACAAAGGCGTTGTTGGCTATTATGTACTTATGAGATGTTACATCTATTGTCAGATTAAACTCGGTTGACAGCTCCCGCTCCGGCACGGCGGGCGCCGGCGATTCGGTCGGCTGTGCTGTCGCCGCCAAGGTCGGTTCGGGCGATTCGGACGGCTGCGCCGTTTCCTCGGGCGATTCCGTTTCCTCCGGCTGTGTTGTTTCTTCGGCTTGCGCCGTAACGTCCGATTGCGCCGTCGGCTCGGGAGTCGGAGCGGCGCTTGCCGCAATAGAGAGCGCGGCGCAAAGTGTTGATACAGTGATTAAAAATGCCAATATTTTTTTCATTGAAATTCCCCCATCCTTTTTATAGAATAATCATACCACATAGAAATATCAAAGTCAATAAATCAATTTGACGGCGGAGCGTTTTTGGTATATAATTTATTTATACGGAGGGTGAGGAATATGAAATTCGGAATAATTGCGCTTTTGTCAACGGTTGTGGGAGCGATAGTGGGCGTGGGCGGCGGACTGATAATACGTCCGATGCTCGGATTTTTTGACGTGGCGAAAGGACTCGCGTCGTTTTCGTCCGCGGCGTGCGTGTTTTGTATGGGAATTGTGAGCCTGATAACGACCGTGAAAAAGGGCGCGAAAATACAGCTTAGGGAAACCGTTGTGCTTGCGGCGGGAAGCATATGCGGAGCGTTTGCCGGCGGCGCGTGCATACGGTTTGTAAGCGGCGAATTTATAAAGATAGGGTACGTATTCGCGATGGTATTCGTGCTTGTCTGTATGGCGGCAAGGAGCCGTCTGCCGAGAATAAAATTAAAAAATCCTCTGCTGCAATTCCTTACGGGAACGGTAACGGGAGGATTATCGGGATTTTTCGGCATCGGCGGCGGACCGTTCCAGATGACGGCGCTGCTTTTGCTCTTTGATTTGCCGCCGAAGGAGGCGGCTGTTCAAAGCATATTTATAACTCTGCTCACCACCGCAAGCTCGCTTATTCAGTACGCCGTAAGCGGATACTGGGATTTTTCACTCGCGGTATATATGATACCTATGGCTGTGATAGGCGGATTTATCGGCGGACTTTTAAACAGAAAATTCAACAATAAATATGTTTCGATTTTGTTCAACGCGACGGTTTTGTTTATAATAATTATGCAAATATATTCGATTATTCGCGGATAAAAAGCCGCTCAATATCCGTGCATTTGCCGTTTTCGGGATTAATCTCGAAAATACAGCCGCAAAATTGTCCCTTTCCGCCCGCGACCTCGAATTTTTGAGGCATACCGGTGCGGAATCGGTTTATGATAGGAGTGCATTCTCTGCCGAGTATCGAAATTTGCGGACCGGTCATTCCCAAATCGGTTATCGCGCCGGTGCCGTTTTCCATAATCACCTCGTCGGCGGTCTGCACGTGGGTGTGCGTGCCGAATACCGCGGAAACCTTGCCGTCGAGAAAATACGCCATCGCGAGCTTTTCGCTTGTCGCCTCCGCGTGGAAATCTACCAATATTATATCGGTGGATTTTTTTATTTTCGCTATTTCGCGCTCGGCGGCGTCAAACGGCGAATCCGAGGGCTCGAGATACGTTCTTCCGATAAGGTTTATAATTCCGACCCTTTCGCCGCTTTTCGCGGTGAAAACTCCGCCGCCCTCGCCGGGACAGCCCTTGCTGTAATTCGCGGGGCGCAAAACATTGCCCTCGTTTTTCATAATGGCGGCGACCTCCTTGCAGTCCCAGGTGTGGTTGCCCATTGTCACGGCGTCTATTCCGGCGCGCATAAGCTCGTCATACGCGTTTCGCGCAAGTCCTCTGCCGTGAGTGGCGTTTTCGCCGTTGGCGATTACAAAATCTATATTTTTTTTATATTTCAAATCATCGACATACTTAAAAAGCATATCGCGTCCCACGCGGCTTACAACGTCGCCGATACACAAAATTTTCATATAAATCTCCGTTCTGCCGCTTTTGGCGGCGCAAAATGCGCGGGCTTATGTTGCCTTGCGTTATTAATAAAAAAAAGGAGCATTACAGAACGGGTAGAAGCTAAACGGCGAACCTCTCGTACAGTGCCTTTATCGCAAAGTATCAAGGCGGAACCCGTTTACGCTCTGTAACAGCTCCCAATTTTTCATGTTTTTGAAAGCTTATTTAGCGTAATCAATCGCTCTTGTTTCGCGTATCAGATTAACCTTAATCTGACCCGGATATTCAAGTTCGCTTTCTATGCGTTTAACAATGTTCTTAGCCACGAGAATCATGCTTTCATCCGAAACGGATTCCGGCTTAACCATAATTCTGATTTCGCGTCCCGCCTGTATGGCGAATGATTTTTCAACGCCGTCAAATTCGTTGGCGATTTCCTCAAGCTTTTGCAAACGCTTAATGTAGGTTTCAAGATTTTCGCGTCTGGCTCCCGGACGCGCCGCGGATATTGCGTCTGCCGCCTGTACAAGCGAGGCGACAATGGTTTTTGCCTCCACATCGCCGTGGTGCGCCATGATGGCGTGTACAACATCCTTGTTTTCACGGTACTTCTTCGCGATGTCCGCGCCGATGGTAACGTGAGAGCCCTCGACTTCATGGTCAACCGCTTTGCCGATGTCGTGCAGAAGACCCGCGCGTTTGGCTTGCGCCACATCGACTCCCAGTTCACCTGCCATAACGCCCGCAAGGTGCGAAACCTCAACACTGTGCTTTAAGACGTTCTGACCGTAGCTTGTTCTGAATTTAAGTTTACCAAGCAGCTTGATAAGCTCGGGATGGAGTCCGTGCACACCTGTTTCAAATGTGGCGCTTTCGCCCTCCTGCTTGATAACGGCTTCAACCTCTTTGCGAGATTTTTCGACTGTTTCCTCGATGCGCGCCGGATGAATACGTCCGTCCACGATAAGCTTTTCGAGCGCGAGCCGTGCAATTTCGCGGCGGATAGGATCGAAGCTTGAAACGATAACAGCCTCCGGAGTGTCGTCTATGATAAGGTCAACACCCGTGAGCGTTTCAAGGGTTCTTATGTTCCTGCCCTCGCGGCCTATTATGCGGCCCTTCATTTCGTCGTTCGGAAGATTTACGACGGAAACAGTGGTTTCGGCAACGTGGTCCGCGGCAACCTTTTGGATTGAAAGAGCGACGATGTTCTTTGCTCTCTTTTCCGCGTTCTCCTTTGCCTCTTGCTCAATTTCTTTAACCATTATGGCTGCTTCATGCTTTGTTTGATTTTCGACGTCCTTAAGCAGGATGGCTTTAGCCTCCTCCGTTGTAAGACCCGAAATCTTCTCTATAAGAGCCATTTGTTCCTTTTTTATTTCTGCTATTTCTTTTTCTTTAGAATCAAGAGCCTTTAACTTCTGATTGTAGGATTGCTCTTTTCTCTCTAAATTGTCTGTCTTTTTGTCTAAATTGTCTGTCTTTTTGTCTAAATTTTCCTCTTTTTGATTAAGTCTGCGCTCCTGGCGGTTAAGCTCGTTTCTGCGCTCCTTAATCTCCGCGTCCAAGGCACTCCTCAGCTTTTGGTTCTCCTCCTTTGCCTCGAGAAGAAGCTCGCGCTTTTTGGCGCTCGCGCTCTTTTCCGCGTCGGAAATTATAGACTTAGCCTTTTCTTCGGCACTGCCGAATTCGGCCTCGGCGATTTTCTTTCTGTGGGCAACGCCCATGTTGAAGCCGACAACAACGCCCGCCGCACATAAAACAATCGCTATGGCTATTATAACAATCAATAATGCTGTAATTAGTAACACCCCCATAAAAGTATTTCTCCAAGACCTGCAATGGGGGACATTCTTAAAATGACTGCTTCCTATAAAACACCGGAAAATCCGGAACCGCGCGGCGCGTATGCAGGTAAAACGCCTATGGCGGCTTGTAATCATACAGAGCAGTCTGTTTTAAGACGGCTCCATTTTAAGTATTGGGATTACATATAAATATATTATTTACAGAAAACTTTATCCTTAAAGAATATTAAGCATTATATATTGT
>JAJQAT010000017.1 GCA_021203665.1 Bacillota bacterium | reverse complement strand
AAACTTAATAAGACGTAAACAAGCAAAGGCGCTGTATCACGGGATACGCGCCTTTTTCTTTTACCTAAGGTTTTGCGGCGGAATTTGTAAAGGAGTGATTGATATGGCTGATCATAGCGGATATATTAACGGCTGTGAACTGCTTGCACTCTCATCAATGAAAAATTCAAGATTGCTTTCCGATGAAAAAAGTCTTTGCAAAAGAATTAAGACTGTAAACGTCATCGGTGTGCCGGACATAAAAAACTGGACAAAGAAGCATGAATTTCTGCTCACAACAGGATATGAATTTAAGGACGAGCCGTTAGGCTTGGAAAAAATGATTGCCGACCTTTCCCAAAAGGGTGTTACGGGCATAGGCGTAAAGCCGAAGCGTTTTATTGAAAGTATTCCCCGCTCGGCGGTCGATGCGGCTGATAAATACGGTATGCTGCTTATAGAGGTGGATTGTGATGTGGTGTTTTCGGAGGTTATATACGAGGCGACTCAAAAAATAGTCTCCAATACCATGCAGACGGCAAAGGAGCTTCAAATTAAGCTTGACGCGATATTTTCACAAATGACGCATAGCGGCGACATATTGGAAAGCATAGCCGTTGTAGAGGAGCAAATAGGGCATGAAATGTGCATCATAAATGCCGACGGCAGCATAATACGCACGCAGACAAGCGGAATAGATTTGGATTTTTTCACCGCGGAAAGAATTGAGAGGCTCAGAGCCGAGGCGAAGGACGGACTTATTTCGTTTGATAACCGTAATATGTATGTCGAGCTGCTGGAAAACGGTCAAATGGGCGACGCGCTGATCGCGGCAATGGAAAACGGCAAGCCGTTTACGGAAATCGATATTATGATTTTGAAGAATGTAAGTCAATTTCTTATCCTACAGCACAGAAATCAGGTATCCGTCGCGGCGCTTAAAAACCAATATAAAAACAGGTTTGTGCTTGATTGGGTTACAGGGGTTATAAAAAATCCGGCGGACATTGTATTCTTTGCAAACAACTGCGGATATGAGATTGACGTAAACGCCGATTACTGCGTTGCCATTATGGATATTATGCAGGGCGGCGGCGAGCTTGATTTTAATAAAACGCGCCGCGTAATAAACAGTCTCGGCAACGGATTTTATGTTACGCTCGCGGAATCCAGATTGATTTTGGTGGCGCAGGCGGATAATGACGGCGGCATTAAAAATCAGCTGACAAAATTCCGAACGGTGCTAAAGGAAATGACGGGCTGCGGCGTAAGCATATGCGCCGGCGGCTGTAAGGCGATAGGCGAGGTAAGCGCCGCGTATAAGGAAGCGATGAATATATATAACATAAGTAAAAAATGCGGCATAAAGGAGAATGTTATCACATATGAAATGCTCGGTATATTTTCCATATTGTCGTTGCTGCCGGAGCATGAGGAGGTGGAACGCTATAAGCAGCGTTTTATACTTCCGCTTATTGAATATGACCGCGCGCACAATACGAATCTGACCGAAACATTGGAGCGCTACTTCAAAAACAGACATAACGCAAAGCAGACGGCGAATGAAATGTATGTGCATTACAACACGCTGCTGTACAGGCTGGATAAAATAAAGAAAATACTTGATTTGGATATAGATGATTCCGAAATACAGATTCAGATGCAGATTGCGCTGAAGCTGATGCAGATTAACGTTGGGAGTGATTAGAGTGATTGAGAGAGAAATATCAAAGGTTTCGGTAATGAAAACCGAAAATCTGACGATAAAATTCGGTGATTTTACCGCGAATAAGGATATAAGCATAAAATTCAAGGCGGGAGAAATTCACGCTGTTGTCGGCGAAAACGGCGCGGGCAAAAGCACGCTTATGAAAATGCTTTACGGAGTATACAAGCCTACCTCGGGCAAGATTTACCTTGACGGATGCGTAAGAGATATTACTCCGTCGCTTGCCATTAACAGCGGAATATGTATGGTATTCCAGGATTTCAGGCTTATTCCCGCGTTTACGGTGCTTGAGAATATCAGCCTTGCCATGGCCGAATCAAAGGAAAAGCGTTCCGAGCTGAAAAAGCGTATTATCGAGGTGTCGAATAAATACAATATTCCCGTGGATCCGGATATGTATGTATGGGAAATGGATTTGGGACAGCGTCAAAGGGTTGAAATACTTAAGGGTCTGATGATGCCCACATCGAGAATGCTGATATTTGACGAGCCGACAAGCGTTCTCACGCAAAAGGAGGCGGAGGCGTTTATAGAGCTTTTAAAGCAGCTGCGCGAGGATAAATACGCGATAGTGCTTATAACGCATAAGCTGAATGAGGTAATATCCTGCGCCGATGTTATAACCGTACTGCGCCGCGGAGAAATTACCGACTGTATGAGGAAAGAGGACGGCTTTGACAAAAAGCGCCTTATAGCCAAGATGATGGGCGAGGAAACCGCAGAAAAGGAAGTCAAATACAGCGAGGCTCATTCGGAATTTAACGAGGAAAAGGCGGAAACGAATTTTTCCTGCGAAAATTTGAGCGTAATAGACGATTACGGCAGAAAAATAATAAAGAATATAAATCTTGAAATAAAAAAGGGCGAGATATTGGGAGTTGCCGGCATTTCGGGAAGAGGACAGAGAGAGCTTCTTGAAACAATATTCGGAATAAGAAAAAGCGGCGGAGGAACAATCACTCTTGACGGAAAGGACATTACAAACGCGTCTGTCGCAAAGCGGCTTGAGGCGGGTATGTCGCTCATATCGGAGGACCCGAAACGCGATAATGTCGCGGGCGGTATGACCATAGAGGAGCATATGATTTTGGGAGGAATTGAGGTTCCCCAAAAGGGACTCGGAATCGACTGGGAAAGCGTGCATAAAACAGTAGAGGCATCGCCTGTGGTAAAGCGGCTCGGAGTTCCCGAGCTTGACAGGACAATGGCGACGCTTTCCGGAGGAAACATACAGAGAGCCGTTCTCGCGAGAGCGATTATAAAAAATCCTAAGCTGCTTCTTGCGAGCTATCCGAGCCGCGGACTTGACGTGGGAACCGTTCAAATGGTTCATGAAACGCTTTTGGAAATGCGCGGCAAGGGAGAGTCAGTACTGCTTATATCGGAGGATTTGGACGAGCTTTTCAATATTTCCGACAGAATAATAGTTATAGCCGATAACAGAATTTACGGAAAGTATAATCCGAGGGAAACGGATTCGATGCGCATAGGCGAAATAATGCTGGGAGGTGGCAAAAATGCAGACTAAGCTGCAAAGCATTAAAAGCGGCGGTATGCTGACAGGCGTATTAAAATGGGCGGGAGCGATAGCGGTACCAATCGCGGTTTTCGCGGTATTCCTGCTTTGTCAGGGTGTAAACCCCATTGAAACGTATGCCAATATGATAACCTCAACCTTCGGCAATTCCTACGGCAGAGGCGAGGTAATAATCAAATCCGCGCCGTTTATACTGATAGCGGCGGCGACCTGCTTGTCGTCAAAGGCGGGATTGGTCAATGTCGGCGGAGAGGGACAATTTGCGCTCGGAGCGCTGTTCTCAACGGCGGCGGCAATGTTTCTTGTAAAGGACGCGCCGGCGGTTATAGGTATTGCGGTAATGGCGCTCGCGGGAATAGCGGGCGGTATGATATGGGGCGGAATTGCCGTCGGACTTAAGGTAAAGGCGAATATGAACGAAACAATTACCACCGTTATCTTAAATTACATAGCATATGAGCTGGTAAGCTTTATGGTATACGGTCCTCTCAAGGACCCCGATTCCTTCAACTGGCCGCAAACGCCGGAAATATCGGAACAATTACAGCTCCCGAGCATTGTAAGCGGCGTGAACGCGGGAATAATCATAGCGGTAATTTTCGCGGTCGCGGTATGGTATGTTACAAAGAAAACCCGATGGGGATATAAGCTGAAGGTAATCGGCTCAAACCCGTTGGCAGCGGTACACGCGGGATATAACGTGGGCAAAACCCAGGTGATAGCGATGCTGATTTCCGGAGGTATGTCCGGACTTGCGGGAATGCTTGAAATAGCGGGAGTGGAAATGCGCCTGCGCCAAACAACAGGCTCAAATTACGGCTATCTCGGATTTTTGGCGGCATGGATGGCGTGGAACAATCCTTTGGCGGCGATAATAACGGCGTTCATTATGGGATTTTTGTTCATTTCGGGAAATGTGTTGGAGATGTCAAGCGGTTTGCCGTCCTCAACGGTCAGAATATTAATGTCAATCGTGCTTTTGGCAATTTTGTGGAAAGGAAAGGGTGACAAAAAATGATGATTGAAACCTTACTTTCGGGCGCAATCGGTTCGGGAACGTCGGTTTTGTATGCGATAAACGGCGAGATTTTTTCCGAGCGGGTCGGCGTAATAAACCTCGGAATGGAGGGCTGTATGATAGTCGGAGCGCTTGCGGCGTACGCGGGCGCTTACGCCGCGGGAAATCCATGGATAGGCGTGCTGTGCGCGATGGCAGCCGGCGGCGTTATTGCGGCAATGCACGCGTACCTCGTAATTTCGAGAAAATCAAATCAGCTTGCCACAGGTCTTACGCTTATGTTCTTCGGTCTGGGCATAGCGGCGTTCTTCGGAAGAAACTATGTGAGCGCGTCTGTCACCGGATTTCAGAAAATTCCGGTTCCGCTGCTGTCGTCGATACCGATTATCGGAAACGCGCTCTTTAATCAGGACGCGCTTACGTATTTATCGTATTTCTTAACTCCGGCGCTGTGGCTTTTGCTTTTCAGGACGAAATTCGGAATGAGATTAAGAGGCACCGGCGAGGACGAAAACGTTGTATACGCTTACGGCGTAAACCCCACGGTAATGAGATATATCGGAGTTATAGCCGGAGGTATGCTTTCGGCTGTAGGCGGAGCGCAGCTGTCCATTGCTTACACTCATACATGGATTGAGGGTATGACAAGCGGACGCGGCGTGGTAGCGGTTGCGCTTGTCGTGCTTGCCGGCTGGAGCCCGTCAAAGGCGCTTATCGGCGCGTATATATTCGGCGGCGCGCAGGCATTGCAGACTATTTTGCAGCAGCAGGGAGTTAATATATCACCGTTTCTGCTCCTTATGCTGCCGTATGTGTTCACGCTGGTCGCGCTGTTTGTGGCATCAAGACGGCAGAAGCAGTCTATGCCCGCGGAGCTGAAAAAGGTAATAGAGTCATCATCGGGTTGATATTTTATCAAGCCGTTGAAATATAAAAAAATCATAGATATGAAATGGAGGAAAAACTATGAAAAAGAAACTAAAAAAGCTTATGATAACAGGTCTTGCGGCTGTGCTCGCGCTGTCCGTCGCATCGTGCGGCACAACGGAAACGGCGACCGAAACAGCCTCGGAAACCGAGAGCAATGAGCAGACAACAATCGGATTTATCTTTGTGGGCGCGAAGGACGACTACGGATATAATCAGGCGGCTTACCAGGGAAGTGTCGCAATCGAAAACGAATTCGGCGATCAGGTAAAAATTCTGCGCTCGGAAAACGTGCCCGAAACCTCTGAGGCTACACGCGTGCTTGAACAGATGATTCAGCAGGGTGCGACGATATTGTTCCCGACCTCATACGGACATCTCGATCCGGCTATCGAGGCGGCAAACAACAATCCCGACTGTGTATTTTTCCATCAGGGCGGACTTAAAAACACTGACAATGTAGGCACATATTTCGGTACAATTTGGCAGGCATATTACCTTGCGGGTATGGCGGCAGGCGGAGTTACCGAAACAAATCAGCTCGGATTTGTCGCGTCGTTCCCGATTTCGCAGGTGCTTGCGAATATCAACGCGTTTGAGCTTGGCGCGAAGGCTGTAAATCCCGACGTAACCACTACCGTTATATTTACCGGAAGCTGGAGCGACCCCGCGGCTCAAACGACCTCGGCTACAACGCTTATCGACGGCGGAGCCGATGTTATCGCTCAGCATCAGGACAGCACAAAGACGGTTATCGAGCTTTGCGAAAGCAGAGGCGTTAAGAGCGTGGGTTATCATATTGACGCGTCGGAGCTTGCTCCCGAGGGCTGGGTAACGGCGGCAATATGGAATTGGGACGACCTGTTTGTTGATATGGCAAGAACGGCTATCGAGGGCAATTTTGACGGCAGTATTTATGACGGCATGTACAGAGGCGGTCTTGCGGAGGGCATTGTGGACCTTGCGGAATTCGGACAGTGCGTGCCGGAGGATTTGCAGGCTGAAATTCTTGAAGCAAAGCAGGCGATTATAGACGGCACACTTAATCCGTTTGCCGGCGAGATTAAAGACCAGGCGGGCAATGTAAAGGTTGAAGCCGGTCAAATCCTTACGGTTGACGAGGTTGAGGCAATCGATTACCTTGTAGAGGGCGTAATCGGCAGCATGGAATAGGTTCCAAAAGGAGAATTGAAATGTATATAGATTCAAGACCGTATAAGTACCCGTATAACGGGGATTTAAGACCCGAAAATACGGCGCTCATGGTAATAGATATGCAGGCGGATTTCTGCGGCAAGGGCGGTTATATAGACAAAATGGGATATGACATAAGCCTTACGCGAAAGGCAATCGAGCCTATCAAAAGGGTTTTAGCCGAAGCGCGCAGGGTAAAGGGACTGACCGTAATACATACCCGTGAGGGACACAGAAAGGACCTTTCGGATTTGCCCGAAAACAAGCGCGTAAGAAGCGCCGCCACCGGCGCGGAAATAGGCAGTATGGGACCTATGGGCAGAATACTTGTAAGAGGAGAAAAGGGTTGGGATATTATTCCCGAGCTTTACCCCGAGGACGGTGAAATCATAATCGATAAGCCGGGCAAGGGAAGCTTTTACGCTACGGACCTTGACCTTATACTGCGCAACAAGGGAATACAGAATATAATTCTCACAGGCATAACAACGGACGTATGCGTTCACTCAACCATGCGCGACGCGAATGACCGAGGCTATGAATGTTTAATCCTTGAGGACTGTACCGGAACCACCGATTACGGAAATTATTTGGCGGCAATCAAGCAGATAACTATGTGCGGCGGAATTTTCGGGGCGGTATCGGATTCCGAAAAGGTAATTGAGATATTAAAAAAGCTGCAATGACGCGGACAAGCAAATTAAAGCGGCTGTAAATTGACAGCCGCTTTGCTTTTCCGAGGGAAAGGAAGGATAAAGATGTATATAGACGCAAAACCATACAACTATCCGTATAACGGAGATTTAAGACCGGAAAACACGGCTCTTATGATAATAGATATGCAGACGGATTTCTGCGGCGAGGGCGGTTATGTGGACAAAATGGGCTATGATATAAGCCTTACGAGAAGAGCCATAGAGCCTATAAAAAACCTGCTTGAGGAAGCGCGTAAAATTAAAGGACTTACCATTATTCACACCCGCGAGGGACACAGACGCGACCTTTCGGATTTGCCTGAGAATAAGCGCGTGAGAAGCGCGAATATAGGCGCGGAAATCGGACAGGCGGGTCCTAAGGGCAAAATCCTTGTACGAGGCGAGGAGGGCTGGGATATTATCCCCGAGCTTTATCCCAAGGACGGTGAAATTATCATAGACAAGCCCGGAAAGGGCAGCTTTTACGCGACCGATTTGGAGCTTATACTTCGCACAAGGGGAATACAGAATATAATTTTAACCGGAATTACAACGGACGTATGCGTTCATACAACCATGCGTGAGGGAAACGACAGAGGCTTTGAATGTCTGATACTTGAGGACTGCACCGGCGCGACAGATTACGGCAATCACCTTGCCGCGCTCAAAATGGTTACAATGCAGGGCGGCGTATTCGGCGCGGTATCGGATTCGCAGAGCGTCATAAACGTATTGAAGAAGCTTTGATTAAGCTCCGGAGGATAAATATGGCTATTGTAAACGAATGGAAAAATATAGAGGTGGTAAAGAATCCGAATCATCCGGAGCTGTATCAAAAGGAATTTGTAAGCGCGGCAAACGCGGACGACGCCGAGATTGCGCTCAGCTCCGTGCTGTATGAAAAATTGAAATTTCACGGAGCCGTGACGCCGCATTATCATACCGTATGCGAAATTATTTTTATAACGGGCGGCAGTGTAATGGCGTACCTGAACGGCAGATGGGAAAAGCACGCCGCGGGAGACACGCTCGTGGTACCCGCGGGAGAGATTCACTCCGTCGTGAACATTGACAAGGATATTGATTCGGAGCAGATAAGCTGCTTTATTCCCAAGAGAGGCAAAAAGGAAAAGAATAAAATGTTTGAAACCTTTATGGTGGACAACCCGAAAATTGAAGAGATATTTTAGGCTGACAGAATAAATCAAATTATAATATTGGAGTTGAAAATGATGAAAAAAACATTTCTCCCGACAAGGCTTACCATAAATTCTATCAAGAGTATGTATAAAAGCGGAGAGCTTACGCCCGAGGAGCTGATTGACATAATAATCGAGCGCTCCGAGATGTACGCGGATTATAATATATGGATTTTTCCGCCGAAAAAAGAGATTATAAAAAGCTATACCGATAATCTGTATAATATGGATAAAAATTTGCCGCTGTGGGGAATACCGTTCGCGGTAAAGGATAATATAGATGTCGCCAAAATCCCGACAACCGCCGCTTGTCCGGCTTATGAGTACATTCCGGAAAGCAACGCGGAGGTTGTCGAGAGGCTTATAAAGGCGGGAGCCGTTCCGATAGGAAAAACAAACCTTGACCAGTTCGCGACGGGACTTGTAGGGACGAGAAGTCTGTCAAGAGTAACATGGTATACACATGTGAAAGGACATGGTATACACATTTGCG
>JAJQAT010000021.1 GCA_021203665.1 Bacillota bacterium | reverse complement strand
CGTATATAATGCACAGCGTTATCTTGCGGAAGCATTGGATTCCGTACTTAATCAAACATACAAGGATTTTGAGCTGATTCTCGTGAACGACGGTTCGACGGACAACAGCCTCGAAATTCTGCGCGAATATGAGAAAAAGGACTCCCGAGTTAAGGTTATAACGGGAGAAAATCACGGCGCGCCGCACGCGAGAAACCTCGGATTCGATAATTCCAACGGCGAATATATAATGTTTTTCGACGCTGACGATGTAATGGAGCCGCGCGCGCTTGAAATATTGTCGGCGCGTATGTCCGAAGACGGCTGCGATTTGGTTATAGGCGCGCACAGCATTATAAGCGAGGACGGCCGCCGCCGCACCGACGCGCGTATATACGCCACCGACGGAGTATACGATATGTCAAACCCGACGGATTTAACCGCCGTGATGCGGATAAACGCCGTGCCGGGCAACAAGCTTTTCTCCGCCGCGGTGATAAAAAAATACAATGTGCGCTTTTCGGAGCTAAGAATGGCTCAGGACCTTAATTTTTACCTGAAATACATAGCCGTTTGCTCCCGCGTGCGGGTTACGGAGGATATTTTGTATTGCTACAGAATCGTAAACGGCAGCATAAGCCACACCACCACTTTAAAGGTTATGGATGTAATCAAAAGCCTTGACGGCGCGTATGACTTCGCCAAAAGCGCCGGCGCGGACAAGGTTTATTTTGACGAGATTGTCAATTTGCGGATAACCAACTATTATCTGCAATTTTCCAAAGCCGCGTTCGCGCGCGACAAAAAAGTAAGACGGACCATTTTCGACACTCTTTCAAATCTGATAAACGAAATTGCCGCGGAACGGGGCGATAAGCTTTCCGCTCCGGCAAGAAATTGCGTCGAGGACATACGGCGGAAAAACAAGTATAAATTCATTTATTTAAGCCGTTTGTATGCGTTGTACCGCAAATTAAAGGTCAAAATACATCATTTTTAAAATTCATAGGAATAGGTCGGAGTATTATGGGCAGAACCTCAAAGAGTATAAAAAATATCGCGCTTGGAATTATGTTTCAGCTCATCAATTTGAGTGTTTCTTTTGTCACGCGAACATATATGATACGCTTCCTCGGCTGGGAGTGTATAAGCCTTAACAGCCTGTTTAACGAGGTAATAGCGATGATTTCAATGGCAGAGCTGGGCGTGGGCAACGCGATTATTTATAATCTGTATCTGCCCCTCGCAATGCGCGACGAGAAAAAAATCACTCAGCTTATGAGCCTTTACAAAAAAGCGTACCTCATAATCGCGGCGGTGACGCTGTTTATAGGCGGAGTGCTCACGTTCTTTATTCAGCACATCGTAAACGACATAGACTTCCCGACAAGGTATATTCAGCTGATATTCTTCCTGTTCGTGATTCAGACGGCGTCTTCGTACCTGTTTTCATACAAGACCTCGCTGCTCAACGCCGACCAAAAAAAATACGTGCTGCATTACGCGAATATCGCGTCAAAGCTGGCGGGCGCGGCGCTTTTGATTGTGATTATGCGCGTCACGCAAAATTACGTTATATACCTAACCGCGTCAATCGCGATAACGCTTGCGACAAATATAATAAGCTCGTGCATAGCGGATCATATGTATCCGTTTATACGTAAAAAAACAGATCCCTTGAGCAAAAGGGAGCGAAAGAAAATTTTCGCCAACGTGCGGGATTTATTTATAAAAAAGCTGTCGGGACAGATTACAAACTCCACGGACAACATCCTGATTTCCGTGCTGATAAGCACATTGCAGGTAGGATTTTATTCAAATTACTCAATGATTTTCAGCGCGATAAAGCAGCTGGAAAGTCAAATATGCGGCGGCATCGCCGCGAGCATCGGAAATTTGTTCGCTACAGAGAAGCCGGAGCATATACGCAAGACCTTGAATAATTTAACGTTTTTATTCTACGTCTTCGCGATTTGGGTTTCAACGTGCCTGTTTATGTGCGCGTCCACCTTCGTGAAAATGTGGATCGGAGAACGGTACACCATGCCCGTGGGCATTATAGCGGTATGCTCCTTCAGCATATTCCTGTACATAGCGAAGGACCCGCTTTGGCAGTCGCTTGAGGCATCGGGTTTGTTTTCCAAGGACAAGAATATATCTATCATAGGCAGCAGTGTAAATCTTGTTATATCCCTTGCGGCGGGCTACGCGCTCGGCTCGCATGATTTGGGTATGTACGGCATATTCGGCGGCACGGTCATATCTCAGCTTGTGCAGATATTTATGAAAATACATCTGCTTCACAATGATAAGCTCTACATTTCGCCGCACCGATATTATTTTACCTGGATGAAAATGCTTTTATCCGCCGCCGTGTCAATGACCGCTTCGTATATTATCTGCAATAATATTTCGCCGAACGGCGATATTGCAAGGTTCATCGCGAACGGGTTTGTTTCCTCGGCGGTAAGCATAGCCGCGGCTTTTGTTTTCTTTTTCCGCAGCGATGAGATGAACGGAGCCGTAAAATTCGCAAGGAATATTATATCGAGAAGAAAACACAAGACATCATAGGCTCACACAGTTTTAAAGCCGTCCGCGGCGATTTACGCCGGTGCGGGGCGGCAAAGGAGGATTAAAATGAACAAAAAAAACATAGCGGTGGCGGGAACGGGTTACGTGGGACTTTCAAACGCCGTTCTGCTCGCTCAAAAAAACAGGGTAACGGCGGTGGATATTGTTCCCGAAAGGGTTGATATGATTAACAAAAGGCAGTCTCCGATTGCAGACGCCGAAATTGAGGATTATCTGAGCGGCAGGGATCTTGACCTCACGGCGACAACCGACGCGGAGCGCGCCTATTCAAATGCCGATTTCATCATAATCGCGACTCCGACCGACTATGACGAGGATAAAAATCATTTTGACACGTCTTCGGTGGAAAGCGTGATAGAGCTGGCTTTAAGGTACAATAAAAACGCCGTTATAATCATAAAATCAACGGTGCCGGTGGGATATACAAAGCTTATATGCGAAAAATACAACACGGATAATATACTTTTCTCCCCCGAATTTTTGCGCGAGGGCAGGGCGCTTTATGACAATTTGTATCCGTCGAGAATAGTTGTAGGCTCGTCGTCGGAGGCAAAGCAAAGCGCGCGGGAGTTCGCCCAAATGCTTGCCGACGGCGCGGTAAAGCAGGACATTCCGATGCTGTTTACGGACCTGACAGAGGCGGAGGCGATAAAGCTTTTCGCGAACACGTATCTCGCACTGCGCGTAGCGTATTTCAACGAGCTTGACACCTACGCGGAAATGAGGGGACTTGACACCAAGCAGATTATCGACGGTGTGGGACTTGACCCGAGAATCGGCGCGCATTATAACAACCCGTCCTTCGGCTACGGCGGCTATTGCCTGCCAAAGGACACGAGGCAGCTTTTGGCGAATTACGACAAGGTGCCGGAAAACCTTATCGCCGCCATAGTGGAGTCAAACAAGACACGAAAGGATTTTATAGCCGAGAGGAGAATAGAGAAAAATCCCGATGTTGTCGGCGTGTACCGCCTTATGATTAAATCAGGCAGCGATAATTTCCGCCAATCCTCCATACAGGGCGTTATGAGCATACTTTCCGAGCGCGGGATTAAGCTTGTGATATACGAGCCGTCGCTTGGAGAAACGGAATTTTGCGGCTTTGAGGTTATAGACGATTTGCGTGTCTTTAAACAGACCGCGGACGTTATTATAGCGAACAGATACAGCCGCGACCTGGATGACGTTATAAGCAAGGTTTATACAAGAGATTTGTATTTCAGAGATTGATTTGCTCTGAAATACAATTTTTTTGATTTTAGGTATTGACAAGTATGCTTTTTTGTGGTATTATATAAAAGCTGACGGCCCGTTGGTCAAGCGGTTAAGACTCCGGCCTCTCACGCCGGCTACGCGGGTTCGAATCCCGCACGGGTCACCAATATAAAAAAAACAGTAGACAAAACCGATTAGGTTTTGTCTACTTTGTTCTTGGGTGCTCGAGGTGCTAACCTCGAATGAAAATCATTTTTGACGACATGCGCGTCAAAAATGGCTTAAAACCTAAAGTTTCGACGCAAGGAGGAACTTTTGGTTTTTTCTTTTAAAAGAAATTGAAAAAAGCATCGATGATGCTTTTTTCGCTGTCGACAGATATATCTTTGATATACCTGTCGACAGCCTGAAAGACTGTTGATATTTTCGTCAACAGTCTTTTTCATTTATAACGCTACAGCACAACGCCGTCCTTGAATATCGAAATCTCTCTGTAGCCGTTTTTCTCGTTGTTGGTTTGCACGCCGTTTGCGACGGATATTATGTACCGGAGCAGCTCGTCCGACAGGTCCGCGCCGTTTATCGCGCTGCCCGCGTCGAAATCAATCCAATGCGGCTTTTTTTCATACAGCGGCGTATTGGTGGAAATCTTGACCGTCGGCACCGGCGCGCCGACCGGCGTTCCTCTGCCGGTTGAAAAGAGTATCATATGACAGCCGGACGCGGTAAGGTTCGTTACCGCGACAATATCGTTCCCGGGACCGGTCAGGAGATTAAGTCCCTTGTTTTTAACGCTCTCTCCAATCGCTATCACGTCCGCCACATCTGCGCCGCCCGATTTTTGCACGCAGCCGAGCGACTTATCCTCAAGCGTCGTTATGCCGCCTTTTTTATTCCCGGGCGACGGATTTTCATATACGACCTGCCCGTGGCGAATAAAATATTCCTTGAAATCGTTTATCAATCGGACTGTTTTTTCAAATACCTCTTCATTCACGCATCGGTTCATCAGTATTGTTTCCGCGCCGAACATTTCCGGCACCTCCGTCAGGATTGTGCTTGCGCCGGACGCGATAAGCTTATCGGAAACTCTGCCTATCAAGGGATTCGCGGTAAGTCCCGAAAATCCGTCGCTGCCGCCGCATTTTAATCCTATAACAAGCCTTGAAGCATCACACTCGGTTCGCTTAAAGCCTTTTGCGTACTTTGCAAGCTCGCCGATAAGCTTCAAGCCTTGCTCAATCTCATCGTCATACTCCTGCGTGCTCATAAATTTTACGCGGTTTTCGTTTACGCCGCCCAAAACGTCCTTGAACGCGTCTATATTGTTATTCTCACAGCCGAGTCCCAGCACAAGCACGCCCGCCGCGTTCGGGTGATTTACAAGTCCCTTCAGCACCGCCTGCGTTGTGCGCATATCGTCGCCGAGCTGCGAACAGCCGAACGGGTGTACAAAATTAAATATTCCGTCACATTCCCCGCCGTATTTTTTATTCGCCTCGCGCGCGAGGATTTCCGAGGTTTTATTTACGCATCCGACGGTGTTCACAATCCATATTTCGTTTCGTATTCCCACACTGCCGTCTTCGCGCTCATACCCCATAAATGTTCGCTTAGGCTGTGGTGAAAGCACGTTATGCTTGGGATTGTATGTATATTCAAGCGTTTCGCCGAGGTTGGTTTTTATGTTGTGCGTGTGTACGTGCTCGCCCTTTTTTATATCGCAAATTGCGTGACCTATCGGGTAGCCGTATTTTATTATTTCCTGTCCCCGCTCTATATCGCAAAGCGCGGTTTTGTGTCCCCTAAGGTCGCCGTCAAGCATTACCGCGACATTGTCACGCTCGTTTATTCTAAGAGTCCTCATCGATTATTTCCTCTCCGCGGCAAGCTCCACAGCCGCCTTGATACCGTTATTTTCGGCTGATTTTATATATTCCTCGACGCTTTCCGAAAGATATGTCAAATCCTCGTCCCAAAGCTCCGTATTGCTCAAAATTTCCGCCGCCGACGCGCTTTTCATAAAATCAATCACCTTAGGGTCGTCGTTCGCGTTTTCGGTTCTGTAAAGCATAATGAGTGCCGCGAGAGAAAATACAAGGCAACGCGGAAGTGTGCCGAATTTATCCTTATAGTCCTTTATACTCGGCAATACGCGCACCTTAAACTTAGATACCGAATTTAAAGCGATACTCGACCAAAGGTGGTTTATAAACGGATTTCTAAAGCGGTCAAGCACATCGTTCGCAAAGCCTGTAAGCTCGCTTTCGCTCATATCTATAGTGGGTATTATTTCCTCAAAAACGGCTTTTTTAATGTACCTGCTTAAAATCTCATTATCCAACGCCTCGCGCACAGTTTCAACGCCCATAAGCATAGCCGACGAAACAAGCGACGTATGCGCACCGTTTAATATTCTTACCTTGCGCTTTTTATACGGCGTTACATCGTCCGTCCATATTACGTTCAGTCCCGCCTTGTGAAACGGCAGCTCGGCTGCGTATTTTTTGTCACCCTCTATTACCCATAAATGGAATATCTCGGTTGTATCGATTAAATTGTCTGTGTAGCCGTATTTTTTGCACATCTCGTCCGCCGTGTCGCGCGGATAGCCGGTAACAATCCTGTCAACAAGAGTATTTGTGAATACGTTTTCCTCATTTATCCACCTCGCGAAATCCTTTCCGTAATTCCAATCGGCGGCATACTTCAGCACGCACTCTTTAAGACAATCTCCGTTTTTGTCGATAAGCTCGCACGGAAGGAGCAGGAAACCGCCAAGTCCCGCGTCATAACGCGCCTTTAGAAGCATTGTAAGACGTCCGGGAAATGTGGTTGTGCTAAAATCACATTCCTCTTTTCTGTACTCGATTCCCGCCTCGGTGGTGTTTGACACGATATACCTCAAATCGGGATTTTGGGCGCACTTGAAAAACTCGTCCGTATTCTCATACGGATTTATTCCGCGCGTTATACAGTCGATTGTATGCTCCTCCTCGGCTTTAACGCCGTTTATAAGTCCGCGCGAATAGAGCGTGTATAAGCCGTCCTGCGCGTTTAGCTCGGCAACGCGTCCGGTAGGCAGCGGCTGAACAACAGCCACGCCGAAATCCCCGCCGCATTCCTTATTTAGTTTATCAAACATCCAATCGACAAAGCCGCGCAGGAAATTACCCTCGCCGAATTGCAAAACGCGCTCCGTGTGCTTTTCATTATTTTCTCTCTTTAATAATTCCATTTTTATTCTCCCAAATTAAAATATTTTACCGCGTTGTTATATGAAATATCCTCGACTATTTTACCGAGAATTTTGTAATCCGCGGGAAATTCGCCGTTTTCAACCCATTCGCCGATGAGATTGCACAGAATACGTCTGAAATACTCGTGGCGCGTATATGACAGAAAGCTGCGCGAATCGGTAAGCATACCCACAAATTTATTCAGTGCGCCCAAATTCGCCAGTGCCCTCATCTGCTCCGTCATACCGTCGCGCTGGTCGTTAAACCACCAGCCGGAGCCGAATTGTATTTTTCCCGCCGTCTGCGCCGATTGGAAATTGCCGAGCATTGTCGCCAAAACATAGTTGTCCTTTGGATTCAGCGTGTACAAAATGGTTTTCGGAAGATTATCATTTTTCTCCATCGCGTCAAGCAGTGCCGACAGCTCCGCCGCGATTGAATAATCCGCGATTGAATCAAATCCGGTGTCCGCTCCCAATTTTTCAAACATACGCGTGTTATTGTTCCTCAGCGCGCCTATGTGCAGCTGCATTGCCCAGTCAAGCTCTTTATATTTCTTCGCGAGCCTTATCAATGTTTCGCATTTGTACGCGTCAGCCTCGGCGCGGCTTATTTTTTCGCCGCTCATTGCTTTTTTGAAAACCTCGACGGCATTGTAATCGGTATTATACGGCACGCCGTCAAGCGCGTGGTCGCTTATGCGGCAGCCGAGCGAATGGAAATAATCTATTCTTGAATACACCGCTTTTATCGCGTCATCATAGCTCTCGATTTTTATTCCGCTTGCTTTCGACAGTCTTTCTATATAGTCCGTAAATGTGTCCTTGTCAATATTTATAAGGAAATCGGGACGCAGCGCCGGCAGAACGCGGGCGTTTATGTGCCCCTTTTCGGCAATCCTTTTGTGATACTCCAAAGAATCCGCGGGGTCGTCCGTTGTGCATATAACAGCCACATTCGATTGATTTATCAGCTTTGACGGCGACATTTGCGTGTCCCTTATAACGGCATTGCACTTCTCCCATATCCTGTCGCAGCTTTCCTCCGTCACAATGTCGTTTACTCCGAAATATCGCTTAAGCTCAAGATGTGTCCAGTGATACAAGGGATTTCCGACGGCGTATTGCAGACAGCCGCAGAACGCCTTGAATTTTTCATAATCGCTCTTATCGCCGGTTATGTAGCTTTCATCAATGCCGTTTGAGCGCATATACCTCCACTTGTAGTGGTCGCCGCCGAGAAAAATCTCGGTAATATTGCCAAACGGCTTGTCCTCGTACATCATCTTCGGACTGAGATGGCAATGATAATCAAATATCGGCATATCCTTTGCGTAGCCGTGGTACAGCCTTATCGCCGTGTCGTTGTTAAGCATAAAATTTTCGTCCATAAATTGCTTCATATTAAATTCCTCCGTATTTTTTGAACATTTCTTTTACCGTGTCGTATGCCATTTTGGGGCGGCGGTATTCGTCCAATACGCCTTTGTTGTTATGACATCTCGCGCGGGTGGCAAACCATTCGCCCTCCTCGGTCACGCGGCAGTCCGCAAACTGCCATATAAACACGCCGGTTATACGAGTGTCGTTCATATACACCTCAAGATTTTCGCGTATTATATCCGCCTGTCCTTCCTCGCTCCACTTGCACCGTGAGCGGTCGCGGTAACCGTAAATTGCCGCGGCTCCGAGCTCGCTCACGATTATCGGCTTATTATCCCCGCCGGAATTTTGTATCCATTCTATTTCCTGATTGTTCCTCTCGTCAATCGGACAGTCTTGATACCAGCCGGAATACATATTAAAGGAAACCACATCGGGG
>JAJQAT010000229.1 GCA_021203665.1 Bacillota bacterium | reverse complement strand
ATTAAATTGTTAGTTGCAAAGATCACCAATGCATTACTGTATAGGTGATTTAAATTTACAAATATTTCTTGGATGGTATATTATATTAAAACGGAGGAATAAAAAATGAAATACTGTACAAACTGCGGAAACGCATTGGGGGATGAAAAATTTTGCACGAAATGCGGAACTCCTGTGCCCGATGCTTCACCTGTGCCTAATCAGGTCAGCATCGAGCCCCCGAAAAGCTCAAATGCCGCGATAATTATTTTAGCCGCGGCGGCGGTTATAGTGATTGCGGTAATTGCTTCGATATGTGTCTCTATATTCGGAGGCAGAAGCTATAAATCGGTTATCAAGCAATATGTTAAAGGAATTGAAAAATGCGACGCCGAAAGAATTGTAGATCTATTGCCGCAGGAATTGATTGATTCGGCTGTCGATGGCGGCATCAGCTATGATGATGAGGATGATATTATCGATGAATTACAGGATTATCTCGACACATTTACCGAAAACTTGGAGGATAGTGTTGGAACTAAAATGAAAATATCCTATAAGATTAAAACCGTTGAGGATTACGATGAAGACGATATTAAGACCATTAAAATGGCATATGGAGATGAATTTGACAAAGAAATTAAAGACGCAAAGTCAGCCAAGGTTAAAATTATAGCTTCGGGAAAATATGGCGAGGAGTCAACGGATATATATATAAATCTCATTAAATTAGGCGGGAAATGGTACTTGTCGAGCGGAACCGGTATATATTTATGACATGAGTCCGCGCAAATACGGCATTATATAGATGTGAAAAATTTTATTTTAACAAAATAACGAAAAAAAGGAGCTGAACAATATGATTTGTCCGAATTGTCATGGGGAAACAACCGACGGCAACAAATTTTGTACGCATTGCGGTGCGCCTATAGCGCAAGGCGGCGCGGTGAAGAAGAGGGGCGGAAAGAAGAAATTCGCGGTAATCGCAATAGTCGCGGCATTGGTATGCGTTTTGGGAGGCGGCTACGCGCTCGCGTCGTCCTATGTGAATAACATAGTGTCGTCCGTGTTTAAGTCGCCGGAGGATTATTATTACAGCATTGAATCTCAATCGATAGAAAATCTTATGACCGTGTTCGACGATATGCAAAGCGCCGTTTCCGACGCTTCGCCCGCCGCGCGGACATCTCTCGATTTGACCGTGGGCGACAGGCTTTTGGAGCTGGCGGATTTGGATGTTGACGAGATAAACGAGTATATAGGCAATATACGCACGGTCGGCATGGATGTAGACATAAACAACGCCGGCAGTCTGTGGGGAGCAAGGGCGAGCTTTGCCCTGGAGGGAACCGATATTATAGAAAGCGAGTTCGTTTTTGACTCGGCGAATCAAGAGGCGTATATCGGAATACCCGATTTGTTTAACAGCTATTTAAGAACGGATTTTGATGATATTACTCTCATGTCCTACGACGAGTATATTTCCGCGTATGAGGATATAATTCCGTCCTCCGACACTATGAAGGAAATATTATGCTCGGCGCTTGACGCGGGACTCAGCAATGCCGCGAGCGTTGAAAAGAGCAGCGACGAATTGACCGTGGGAGATAATACATACAGCTGTACCGCCGTTGAAATAGCGGTAGACGCTCAAACCGCCGCCGCTGTTTTGCAGGATATACGCGACGACGGTAGACTCGGCGAAATAGTAGATGCCATCGCGGAGGAAATAGCGCAAAGCACCGATATGTATTACAGTTCGTCACTGGGCTTTAACGACTCTCTTGACGATATGATTGACTCCTTGGACGGCGCGGACGGCGAGATTATTTATACCGCGTATATCAATTCCAAGGGTGAGATATTGGGCAGAGTTTTCGAGGTAGAGGAGGAGGACTTTGAGATGTCCTTCCTGTCGGCAAAAAACGGCAGCGACTATGACTTTGAATGGTCGGTTTCGGGCGAAACAAACGCGTCCGTGACAGGCAGCGGAACGCTCGGCAAGTCCGGCTTCTCCGGATATGTTGATATAAACGTTATGCACAACAACATAATTACAATCGAGCTTGACGGCTTTGAAAGGGATTCGAACGGCGTTTCGGCGTCCGGCGCGGTATACGCCGGCTCCGATGTCAGCGCGCTGCGCAGCCTTACGGATGATTATGACTTCCTTTATGATATATTGGATGATTCCTATTTGGAATTTAACATTGATTCGTCCAAGGACGAGTACGCGTTTGATATTGATTTTGTCAGCGGCGGCGATTCGCTGATTGCGCTGGGAATAAGCGGCGCGCGCGACACGGATTATGTTCCGGAAATACCGAGCGACGCGTGCGATATAGACGACGCGGACGACGAGTTTAACGCGGACGGTTTGGTGTCTGTGGTAAGCAGGCTGAAGGAGGCGGGAATCCCGCAGGAAATCCTTTCGGAGCTTTTAATGCTGGCAGAATGGTATTAAAAGGTGATAAACAATTAAAAAACTGCGGTTTGAAATTACCGCAGTTTTTTGCTTGTGAAATTATCTCCAACCCTTTGAGGTTTCGTAATTTACGATGATTTTTTTGTTTTCCTTTTCGTAGTCGTTGAAATAGCTCTCCGCGGTTTCGGCGGATTCGTATCTCGGAGTGTACCATGACTGCTTGCCGAAATATTCCTGATACTGCTCCAGTTGGAATATGTAGCCGTGCCGCGCGTACATTTCGTTCAAAATCAAGCGAACCTCATCCTGTGTTTTCGTGTCGAGGTAATCGGTTGTAATGTACTGCTTGTCGCTGTCGAATAAATACATACTCGACGGCGTGGGCGAGGGTGTCGCGGCTTTCGGAGTGGATGTGGCGGACGGCTTTTTGGTCGGCGCCGTTGTTGCCTTGTTTTTTGCCGAGCCGGTGTCGGAATCGTCATCGCGCGAGCTCCTGTCGCGCCTTGTTGTATCGTCGCTTGTTTCCACAACGGCATTGTCGTCGTTAAAAAAGTTTAGGTATATAAACGTTCCCGCCAAGGCTCCGACAGCCAAGACCGCCGCTATAATAATTACCGCGACTAACGCCTTTGAGCCGCCGCTGTTTTGCGGAGGAGTGTAGGTTTGTCTTTGAGCTCCGTTTACGGAGGCACCGCATTCGCCGCAAAATTCGGCTCCGGCTTCGAGCGGCTTGCCGCAATTCGGGCAGTATGCCGCTTCACTGATTGGCTCTGCCTTCGCGCCGCAGTTGTCACAAAATCTGGCGTTATTCTGTAATTCGTTACCGCAATTTGTACATTTCATACTCTTCATCCTTTCGTTTCCCCGTGATTAACCGCTTTGCCCGTACCATGCGGTTTAATTGCCCCTTTTTGTCTTTTGTTAATTATATCATTTCCGGGTGTAATTGTCAATTACTTTGGCGGATGCTGAAACGTTGAATGACGGGGCAAAGCCCCTTATTGAATATCGGTTGCAAATTCTCATGTTTTATGATATACTTATGTAAAAATTTCGGTATGATATTAGACAGTAAAAACAACATAAAGAAAGGAAACGGAAATATGGAGAACAGTATTGATACAATAAATACTATATTTTCAATATTGGTATGGGTGATGGTCGCATATTCGATTTTCAAATATGCTTCGCGCAGGCTTGAAAGCCGAAAAATTCCTTCGGCGAATTCGGGAAAGCAAATGCTGGCAAAGGGTTCCGCGCGTTCGTTCGAATTGAATCCGAGAACGTATTACATAATACTTGCGGTGATAGCGGTTATCGGAATAACGATGCGCGTATGGAAATTCGGAAGTGTCCCGGGAGGCTTTAATCAGGACGGCGCAATGGCGGCGGTAGACGGCAAGGCGCTTGCCGATTACGGCACAGACCGTTTGGGTACGTGGCTTCCGGCGCATCTGTACGCATGGGGCGATGCGCAAATGAGCTCGCTGCTTTCGTATATGATAGCGGTGTTTGTGAAGCTTTTTGGCTTGAGTGCCATTACCGCGCGCTTACCTCAGCTTACGGCAAGCATTGCGGGCGGAGTGTTCTTTTATCTGTTTATAAAGGATGTTTTCGGCAAGAACGCGGCACTTATTGCCGCGGTTTTCGTCGCGTTAAATCCGTGGCATTTGGTTCAGAGCCGCTGGGCGCTTGATTGTAACCTGCTTCCGCATTTCTTTATGGCGGGAGTGTATTTTCTCAATCACGGCCTTTCCGGTAAAAAAAGGTATATTTATATATCCATGATATTTTTTGCGCTGTGTATGTATTGCTACGGAATAACGATATATACAATTCCGATTTTCCTGCTTGGCGCGTGTGTATATTATCTTGTAAAAAAGAAGATTACATGGAAGACCGCCCTAATATCGCTTGCAATATATCTCGCAATATCATGGCCGTTTTTACTCACAATGGCGGTCAATTTCTTCAAGTGGGACACGATAGAGCTGCCGTTTGTTACAATTCAATATTTTAAGGACAGTGTCAGGTCAAGCGATATTCTGTTCTTTTCGAATGAGCCTTTAAAACAGCTTTTATCCAATTTCAAGTGCCTCATGAACACGACCGTGCTTCAGAAAAAGGATTTGCCCTGGAATGATATAGAGGGCTTCGGAACTATGTTCCTGTGCAGTATGCCGTTCATGATAGCGGGAGCTGTGGAAATATTTGCCGAAAGAAGGGAAAGCGATAAATCACTTGTCGTATTCGCACTTCTTGCCGGAGTATTGGCGGGACTTTTCACAAACAATGTGAATGTAAACAGAGTGAACCTTGTATATTACGGAGTAATGATGTTTATCGCAGCGGGAATTTATTTTGTAATAAAGGAAATAAAATACGCGGAGTGGGTGAACCTCGGAATATATGCCGTGCTTGGAGCAATGCTTGTATCTACATATTTCGGGTCATATGCGGATTCAATGAATAATTATTTTCATGCCGGCTTCGGCGAAGCGGTCGAGGCGGCGGAGGACAGCGGAGCGGAAAAAATATATATTGCCATTGAAGCCGAGGGTGACGGCTACGTGAGAATGAGAGAAATACTTACAATGTTCTATGATAAAACCGACGCGGAATATTTTCAGGGAAAGAAAAACGAGAATAACGGCGAAGAGCTGCTGCCTTATAATGAAAGGTTTTCATATGTTCTTATTGACGACTCCTTGACGGCGGAAACAAAGGACGAAGACGCGGCGTATGTTATTGCAAGCTCGGATGAAAAATATTTCGATTCTGAAGAATTTGATATAGAACGGTTCGGAAATTACAGTGCGGCGGTAAAAAAGTAAACGGTATATGAAATTATGGTTAAATAAATCCAACGGCAGCGGTTTTCCGCTGCCGTTTTTACACAAGAATATACTTACCAAAGTAATATTCTCAGAGGACACTATATTATGTAATAACGTTCAAGAAACAAGCAGTTTGCGTTTTTGAAAGCCGCCGGCGTACTTGTGTACGTCAAGGCTTGAAAAAGCGTGAAATGCGCCGTTTATTGGGCGTTATTTATCCCAAGAAACAAGTACCATCGCTATATCTCTCGAATCGACCTTACCGTCGCGGTTTAGGTCGTACATGGTGTAGTCCCAAGCCACTTCAAGCTCTGCATCTGTTGCTGCTTTACCAAAGTACGATACTACAGCCGACAAATCCCAAATGTTGATGTTATTATCCATGACAATATCGCCCGCGAGGAATGTTACATCGTCTGTAACAATGCCCATTGCGTTATCGTCCGCCGATATAACAACGGTATCCTCACTGTCCATCGCGTTATTCCAAACGGTTACTGTCGCGTCGTCCGTCGGGGTGATTGACGTTCTGTAGGTTCTGTAGCCCGCGCCGACAAATTCAAGCTTTGTCGCGTATGCTTTGGGTACTGTTGTGGTTACAACATAAGCGGTATAATCGGTAGTGCCAATAGTCGCCGTGCCGTATGCTACGGTCGCGTTTGTGTTTGCCGCATCGCTGCCGAGATAGATTGTATCGTCTCCGCTGACATTGCTTAGGTTGATTTCCATTGCCTCATATGCCCATACCTTGTTTTCAACGCTGTTCGGGAACACTACGTTAATCGTAAGCTCAACCGTGTCAAGGCTTACGCTGATGTCCTTGATTAACGCGGTTTCATCGTCCGTGTCTATTGAGCCGGTCGTGCCGTTCAAATCCAATGTGCCGTAGCCTGTGCCGCCGCCCGGGATGTATGTGTTGACAATGTTATTCGATGTTTCCGCGCTGTGCGCCTGCGCGTCTGCGTCATAAACAGCCGCGAAATTCGCCTTGCCGACACCCGTGAACGTCACCGTACCCAAAAGAACGGATGCCGCCGCGGTCTGGGTCGAGCCGTCCGCGAGGTTGAACTCGTAAAAATCATCGCCCGCATTGATAAGGTTTATGCCGTCCGCCGCCGTGATTGTGTAGCCGACACTGCCCTCGGTTACGTCTATCGCAAATTGAAGCTGCGCCGCGCTGAAACGGTTGATGAGAGTTGTTCCGTCCGTTGAGGCGAGGGTTATTTCATATGCCGCGCTGTCGCCTACCTGTGTAAATACAACCTCTATTTCATCGGAAACATTGCCGGCACTGCCGAGAGTATATGTTCCGTTTCCGTTATCGGTGTATTCGATTAATGCGACATTCGGTATCACGGCAACGGTAACAGTTCCGGTTGTGTTAATGGAAATATCCGCCTCATATGAATCACGCGGATAACCATTTCCTATAGACACATAATCATCCGAAGATGTCGCTGTGACCGTGGCGTTTCCGGAAATCTCAACAGAACCGCCGTAGACATAATGTCCGCAGCCGACAGCCGCCGCACCGCCGCCCGCGTCTGCCGTTACATCCGCGTCGCCGGTGATAATAATAACTTCAAAAGCGCCGTTGTCGCCGCCGCCTATGCCGGATCCGCCGTATGCTCCGCCTGAGCTGCCGCCGTTTGCGGTAACAGTGCCGCCGCTGATTGTTATTGTGCCGTCTGATACACCATTCGCGCCCGTGCCTATTCCCGCAGCGTCCCAACCGCCGGTCGCTGTGATTTCTCCGCCGTTAATTGTAATAGAGACTTGGGAATTATAGCCGTTGCCGTTTATGGCGCCTGTTCCTATACCTGCGCCGCCCAAGTAGTATTTATTGATATTGTCCGACGAACCGCCGTTCGCGGTAATCGTACCGCCGTTAATCGTTATCGAGCCGTAGTTGTAAAGGTTATTTCCTTCCATACCGCCTGTGCCGATACCCGCGCCCGCGCCGTAAGATATAAGACCTGCCGCGGTCTGATTTCCGCCGTTTGCGGTAATCGTGCCGCCGTTAATTATAATGCTTCCGAATGAATATTCTTCCGTGCTTGAAGTCCATCCGTTGCCGCCGATACCCGCTCCGGCGCAAACATAGCTGCTGCTTGATTCGGAGGCCCCGCCGGTCACTGTCAGCGAGCCGTCGTTATCATCGTCAGTGATTGTCAGCGTCGCGCCGACCGGCACATAAATACCCGCGTAGCCGGTATCGCCCGTTACGGTGCTTGCGCCCTCCAATTCAATCGTAACCTCGGCATCCGCCGCGATTGAAATTCCCGCGGAGCCGTTTCCGCTTATGTTTTGTCCGTCTAAGATGTAAGAGCCCGATGCAAGGTTTTGGCAATAAGCGTCCGTGATTGCCGTGTCCTCCGCGAATGCCGCGATAGGCGTAAGTGTCGCCGCCAATGACATGGCGGTCAGTGCCGCCAATGCTTTTCTTTTTAAATTCATATTTCCATCTCCTTTTTTTGTTTACCTTTAAGGGTATATTTATATTATATTTACGTTTTACGTAAATGTCAAGAACAAATTTACGTAAAATTAAAAAAATATATTATATTTTTACGTTTTCGGTAAAATATACTATGTGGAGTTGATTAATATGAGATTTGGTGAAAGATTGAGAAATTTACGCGAGGATAACGATGAAACGCAAAGAGAAATCGGTGATTTGATTTTTGTTTCGCACAAGATGATAAGCGATTACGAGCGCGGCATACATTTCCCGCGCGATGAAAGGGTTATTATAACGCTCGCGGAGCATTTCGGGGTAAGCATCGATTACCTGTTCGGCGTCAGCGATATGCAAAACAGCGAGAAAGAAAACGAGCTGATAAAGAAATATAATACCCTTACTCCCGATCAAAAAAACGAGGTTTTGGATTTTATAAATTTTTTGATTTATAAAAATGAGAAAAAAGAGGATAATTAAAGCGGGCGAACAAGATTCGCCCGCCTCAAGCTATCTTATAAAATTCGTTTTAACCTTCGGTTCCTGCTCGGGGATGGTTATACCCGCCTTTTTACCCGCGTCTATGCACTTTAGGAGCCACGCCATATTGTTGCCGAGGGTGCGCATTGTTTGCAGACCCTCAAGGTCCTGACAGACATCCTCGGGTGTTGAGCCGTGTACCTGGTTCCAATATTGAGAGGATACAACGGGCATACTGTTTATCGTGAAGTATTTATTAAGCTGGTCGAATGCCGCGCTTGCTCCGCCGCGCCTACAGCTCACCACGGACGCGCCCGGCTTGCCTCTCATCTTTCCTCCCGCGGAATAGAACAATCTGTCCATGAACGACGTAAGCGCGCCCGATGCCGCCGCGTAATGCACGGGCGAGCCGAATATAAATCCGTCCGCGCCGCCCGCCTTTTCGGCAAGCTCGTTTACCGAATCGTCAAAAACGCATTTGCCCGCCTTGGCGCAGCCTCCGCAGCCGGTGCATCCCGCTATGGCGCTGCTGCCTATCCAAAATATTTCGGTATCGATACCGTTAGCGTTAAGCGCTTTTTCCGCCTCGCAAAGCGCCGTGTATGTACAGCCCTTTTCACGCGGACTTCCGTTTACAAGAATTACTTTCATTTTAATTTCTCCCTTCGTTGCTTTATCATATGACAAAAATAACTTTATATATTACAGTTTACCACTTTTCTTCCGAATTGTCCATACAAAAAAAGCCTGCGGCCACGGTTTTTGAATGAGTAAACAAAATGTAAACAAACTGTTAGCCGAACAAAGTA
>JAJQAT010000015.1 GCA_021203665.1 Bacillota bacterium | reverse complement strand
AAATAAAACCAAAAGAAACAAAGAAAAGAGGGAAAGAAATGTTCAAATCTGATTATGAAATCAAAAAAGAACTATGCGAAATTGGTAGAAGAATCTACAATGACGGTTTCGTTGCCGCAAACGACGGTAACTTCTCCGTTAAAATAGACGATGATACCTACTATGTAACGCCGACAGGCGTATCAAAGGGTTTTATGACTCCCGAAATGATTTGTAAGGTTGACGGACAGGGTAAGCTGAAGGAATCAAACGGTCCGTGGAAGCCTTCGTCGGAGTTTAAAATGCACTTAAAGGTTTATCAGCAAAGACCTGACGTTAAGTCGGTTGTTCACGCTCATCCTCCGATTGCAACGGCGTTTGCTATCGCGGGCATCGCGCTTGACAAGCTGATTATGCCGGAGGCTATTATATTCCTCGGCGCTGTTCCGATTGCTCAGTACGGCACACCGTCGACTATGGAAATTCCGGAGTCAATCGAGCCTTATCTTCAGGATTATGACGCGGTTCTTCTTGCGAACCACGGTGCGCTTTCATTCGGCTGCGACTTGAACACGGCGTTCTTCAGAATGGAATCAACGGAATTTTACGCTAAGCTTCTTATGTATGCGAGACTTCTCGGCGGAGAAAAGGAAATTCCTTGCGGCGAGGTTAAGAAGCTCGTTGAATTGAGAAAAGAATTCGGCGTTCCGGGTAAGCACCCGATGGAAAAGCTTTGCCCCGGCTGCTATGCGGGTGACGATACCTGCTCGATGTCGCCGACGGAAGCGAATGAAAAGTACGGAGTTGAATCCTCCGCGGCATATCACGGTTTCCAGCCGCTGCCGTCGCAGGTTTGCCCGACACCGTCGTCAAATAAGGATATTGAGAGCCTTGTAGCCGAGGTTACGAAAAAGGTTCTTGAGCAGATGAATAAATAAGTAACCGAGGCGGACAAATCCTTACGGATTGTATCGGCTCAGAAGGAGGCGGCGCAGTGAGAACCATCGATTCTCTTGTCGGTGAGGTCGCAAAAAACCTTAACACGGTAAAATCAGCGCCGAAACAGCAAGCATCTTCCGCAAACACCGCTTTGCCGAAAGGGAAAACGGAGCCGCGGAAAGCGAAAGCGGCCGCTGAAAACAAATGTCCGCAGAAAATGACGCTTGATATGGCAAAGGAGCTTGCAAAGGCAAGCGAAAAGGCAGCCGAAATTCTCGGAATAAAAATAGTCGTCGCGGTGCGTGACGAGGGCGCGAACCTTGTTCTGCTGCACGCGATGGACGACAGCTACATAGCGAGCGTACAGGCGGCGCAGGATAAAGCGTATACCGCGGTCGCGCTGAAAATGCCGACGCATAAGGCGCTTGAGGAATCGAGAGGCGGCGCTCTGGACGGACTGACAAACGGAAACGGCATAATGCTGTTGGGCGGAGGGTATCCGCTCGAAAAGGCAAATAAAATATACGGCGGCTTGGGAATATCGGGCGGCAGCAAGGAACAGGACACCGTTATTGCGGCGGCCGCTGCCGAATATTTCAAAATCCGCTTTAAATAAGGAGGTTGGAAAAGTTAATGGTAGATGAAAAGCAGGTAAGTGAAATTGTCAAGAATGTACTTGCCGGAATGGATCTTTCAGCTCTTGAAAACGCGCCGAAAAGAACTCAATTAGGCGTGTTCGATACCATGGAGGAGGCCATTGCAGCTTGTAACAAGGCTTACACGACCTTTAGACTTTATAACAAGGAACAGAGAGAAAATATTATAAAAGAAATCAGACGTCTTACCCATGAGGAGGCTGAGCCGATGGCAAAGCTTGCCGTTGAGGATACAAAGATGGGTAACGTGTACCACAAGATTTTAAAGCATCATCTTGTTGCCGACAAGACTTTGGGTACGTCCGATTTGGAAACGCGCGCTTTTTCCGGCGACAGAGGTCTTACTCTTGTTGAGATGGCTCCGTTCGGAATTATCGGCGCAATCACACCGTCAACAAACCCGAGCTGTACTATTCTTTGCAACAGTATTTGTATGCTCGCGGGCGGCAACGGCGTGATATTCAATCCGCACCCTCACGCAAAGAGAATTTCGGCGTATGCCGTTGACCTTGTAAACAGAGCCATTCTCGCGGCGGGCGGTCCGGAAAACATTGTATGTACGGTGAAAAATCCTACAATAGAAACCTCAAATAAAATGGTAAACGACCCGTCGGTAAGAATGCTCGTAGCGACGGGCGGTCCGGGCGTTGTTAAGATGCTGCTTTCAAGCGGTAAAAAGGCAATCGGCGCGGGCGCGGGCAATCCGCCGGTCGTTGTTGACGATACGGCTGATATTCCGAAGGCTGCAAAGGATATTATAGACGGCTGCACATTTGATAACAATCTTCCGTGTATCGCGGAAAAGGAATGCTTCGTAATGAAGAATGTTGCCGACGAGCTTATCCATCATATGCAGAAAAACGGCGCGTATCTGATAAACGACGCGCAGGTTAAGCAGCTTGAGGACGTCGTTCTTGTATGGTCCAAGCCCAAAAAGGAGGGCGATAAGCCCAAGAGGGTTATCAATAAGGACTGGGTAGGACGCGACGCGAAGAAGATTCTTGCGCAGATTGGCGTACAGGCTAAGGACGATGTGAGATGTATCATATGCGAAACCGAGTTCTCGCAGGCATTCGTTCAAACGGAGCTTATGATGCCGATTCTTCCGATAGTAAGAGTCGACACCTTTGACGAGGCTGTCGAAATGGCTGTTAAGGCGGAGCACGGCAACCGCCACAGCGCGCATCTGCACTCAAAGCATGTCGATCATATGACGCAGTACGCAAAGGCAATCTGCACGACGATATTTGTAAAGAACGCTCCGTCATACGCGGGTATCGGATTTAACGCCGAGGGTTGGACGACCTTCACCATCGCGGGTCCGACGGGCGAGGGCATCACCTCTCCGAGAAGCTTTACGCGTCAAAGACGCTGCGTGCTTTCGGACGCTCTTAATATTATTTAATAAATTCCTAAACCAAAACAAAAGGAGTTGATAACTTTGAACATAAATGAAAATGAAGTTGCAAAGCTGGTCGCGCAGGTTTTGCAGGAGATGACGGGCGTAGCGCCCGCTTCATCGGCTAATAAGCAATGCGGCGGCTGCGGTTCGTGCGGTGAGATACCCAAGACCGCAAAGGTTGCGATGATGACAAAGCTTAAGCATTTTGAAATTCAGGAGTATCCCATTCCGGAGCTTGGCGACGACGATATGCTTGTAAGGGTTGAGGGCTGCGGCGTATGCGGTACCGACGCTCATGAATACAAGAACGACCCGTTCTCGCTTATTCCGGTGGTTCTCGGACACGAGGGCACGGGCGAAATCGTGAAGATGGGTAAAAACGTAAAGGTTGACAGCGCCGGCAAGCCGCTTAAATTGGGCGATAAGGTTGTTACCTGTATGATTTTCAAGGACAATCCCGACATTACGATGTTCGACCTTAATAAGCAGAACGTGGGCGGCGCGGACGTTTACGGACTTCTTCCCGATGACGATGTCCACCTAAACGGCTGGTACAGCGATTATATTCTTATCAGAGGCGGCTCTACGGTGTTTAACGTAAGTGACCTTGACCTTGATTCGAGAATACTTATCGAGCCGTGCGCGGTTCTTGTACACGCTGTTGAGAGAGCAAAGACAACAAATATTTTGAGATTCAACTCAAGAGTTGTCGTTCAGGGCTGCGGACCTATCGGTCTTATCTGTATCGCTGTTCTCCGCACAATGGGTATTGAAAATATTGTCGCGGTTGACGGCAACGAGCAGAGATTGGCGTTCGCAAAGAGAATGGGCGCAAATGAAACGGTGAACTTCATGAATTATAAGGGCATCGACGCTCTTGCGGGCGCGGTTCAGGACGCGTTCGGCGGCTATCTTGCCGACTTCGCGTTCCAGTGTACCGGTTCGCCTGTCGCTCACAGCAATATTTATCATTTCATCAGAAACGGCGGCGGACTTTGCGAGCTTGGTTTCTTCATCAACGGCGGCGACGCTACAATCAATCCGCACTTTGACCTTTGCTCAAAGGAAATAACGCTTGTAGGCTCATGGGTTTACACCCTGAGAGATTACGCTACAACCTTTGATTTCCTTAAGAGAGCAATCGCAATCGGACTTCCGATTAAGGAATTGATTACGCACAGATTCCCGCTTGAAGAAATGAACGAGGCATTGGAAACAAACCTTGCTCAGAAGGGATTAAAGATAGCTTACGTCAGAAAAGACTTAATCTAATCCTCATAAATTCAGGAAAGGGTTGAAGGGAATATGAATGACGCAATAGGAATTATCGAAATGTTCGGATTTGTTTCGGCGATTACCGCGGCGGACGCGGCTGCAAAGGCGGCGGACGTAAAGGTTATCGCGATTGATTCAAACAAACCGGCGAACGCCGACAGCGTAGAGGTGCCGCTTATCATGGCGGTAAAAATACAGGGCAGCGTATCGGCTGTCGAGGCGGGAGTTGAAGCCGCGGCAAAAGCGGCGGAGAGCGTTTCGGGACTTATAAACAAATACGTTATAGCGCGTCCGACCGACGACGCTCAAAAAATGGCTTTACGCGTAAGCGTGGGCAGGGATAAGGTCGGACATATACCGAATAACGCGTAAGGAGGAGGAAATATGCAAGCGCTTGGATTTATTGAAACAAGAAGTCTGACCGGTGCGATTGAGGCCTCCGACGCTATGACAAAGGCCGCCGATGTGGTTCTTGTCGGAACCGAGAAAATCGGTTCGGGACTTGTAAATGTAGTGATAATGGGTGAGGTTGACGCCGTAAAGGCGGCTGTTGATGCCGGCGAAGCGGTGGCAAAGGAAATAGGCGAGGTTTACGCGGTTAATGTTATACCGCGTCCGCACGATGACGTCGCCAAAATCCTGCCTTCAATTTAAAAAGAGGAGGTAGAGATTGATGGAATATTCATTGGGTTTGGTTGAGGTCAGCGCGTTGGGAAACGCGATTATAATGCTGGACGATATGCTTAAAGCGGCGGAGGTTGAGTTTGTTGCCACAGAAAGAAAGCTGGGCGGCAGGCTGGTTACGATAGTCGTGAGAGGCGAGCTTACCTCCGTGCAGGCGTCGGTTGACGCGGGCGTGGCAAGAGCCAAGAGGTGCGAGTGCCTTAAAGCGTCGCAGGTTATAGCAAGACCTCACAAGGAAATTTTAAAGTTTTTGCATCTTGACGAGGAGGAAAAGGAACCCAACTCGGAGTTTGCGGGAACGCACGTAGGAGCGGTAAACGCTCCGAAGCAGGATAAAAAGCCTGCCGAGACAGCCGCGAAAAACGCGGAGCAGCCGGAGGAAAAGCCGGCGCCGAGAAGACGCGGACGTCCCAAGAAAACAACCAATTAAGTTCTGAATGCGCGAAAGCGTTTTTAGATAAATAAATCAAGTAAAAAAAGGGCAAAGCCCAAGAAAAAAATAGGAGGAAAATAAAATGGCAGTAGAAGCATTAGGTATGGTAGAAACAAGAGGTCTTGTTGCGGCAATCGAGGCGGCGGACGCAATGGTTAAAGCAGCAAATGTTACACTTATCGGAACAGAGAGAATCGGTTCGGGTCTTGTAACGGTTATGGTAAGAGGCGACGTTGGCGCCGTTCAGGCGGCTACAGACGCAGGCGCAGCGGCAGGCTCAAGACTTGGCGAGCTTGTATCGGTTCACGTAATTCCGCGTCCGCACAACGACGTTGAAAAGATTTTGCCGGCTATATAAGCATTTAATACCACGGCAAAAACGCATCTTAATGTTAATACATAAGAAAATTTACTAAATAAAATTATTTCCTTTGTGCGGGAGGATATTTCTCCCGCACACAAAAGGAAAGACCTCAGTTATTAGGAGGAAAAAGGAAATGGACAACAATTTGCAGGATATAATTGCTAACGCTGTTGTGAGCATACTTAAGCAAAAGGAAGAGAGCAACGGCATAAAGGTTGGCGTGTCCGCAAGACACGTGCATTTATCACAAGAGGATTTGGAAACGCTTTTCGGCAAGGGTCACGAGCTTACGCCGAAGAAGATGCTTATGGGCGACCAGTTTGCCGCGGAGGAATGCGTAACTCTGGTAAGTCCGTCACTCCGCACAATCGAGGGAGTGCGCGTGCTCGGTCCCGTAAGAAAGCAGTCACAGGTGGAAATTTCCAGAACGGACACCTTTAAATTAAAGGTCAGTCCTCCGGTACGTCCCTCGGGCGAGCTTAAGGGCAGCGCGCCGATGGCATTGGTGGGACCCAAGGGCAGTGTATTCTTGAATGAATGCTGCATTATTGCGAACAGACATATACATATGACTCCGGCAGACGCGGAGAAGTACGGAATTAAGGATAACGACATTGTTGATGTTGAAATCCAGAACTCTAAGCCGACGCGTTTCTTTAACGTGCAGGTCAGAGTGAGAGAAGACTTTAACACGGAAATGCACATCGATACCGATGACGCAAATGCCTGCGCTATCAAAACAGGCGACAGAGTTATGATTTTAGAAAAATAACCATATTGAGTTTCACTCAATAAAAGGATTGATAATATGATTATTGGCAGAGTATACGGAAGTGTTGTTTCAACGCATAAGCTTGAAGGCTTGGTGGGATATAAGTTTATGCTTGTGCAATGTATCGAGAACAGACAGCTTGTCGATAAGTTTCTTGTCGCGGTTGACGCCGTCGGCGCGGGTATGGGCGAGGATGTTATTATAACCACAGGCTCAAGCGCGCGCGTCGCGCTCGCAAAACCCGATTCACCCGTTGACGCGGCTATTGTGGGGATACTTGACGAAAAACAATGCTGATGAATTTATGCGGCGCAGCGGCGTTCGCATCCCGAAGGACACGGACGCTGTAGGTTTTCGGCGCGTGGCGTTTCGCCGAAATTCCCAATGACGGATTTTTCCTTTTGTAATTTTTGTATTGATAGGAAAAGTCCGCTTCTGTATCGCAAATTTTTACCCACACAAAAACTCTTTGGGGAGGAAAACGCAAAATGACATTTGATGAGCTACAGAAAATAGTATATGACGCAGGTATAGTCGGCGCGGGCGGCGCCGGATTTCCTACTCACAGAAAATTTTCGGATAAGGTAAAACAGATTATAGTAAACGCGGCTGAATGTGAGCCTCTTATGATGGTTGACCATCATATTTTGGAGCATCATCTTCAGGCGCTTGTTGACACGCTTAATATTCTTATCGACACATTGGGCGCCGATGAGGCTATTATCGGCATCAAGGGCAAGAATATGCATCTTCTTGACGATAAAATTGCAGCGTCGCTCAGCGGCACAAGGGTGAAAATCAAAGAAATTCCCGATATTTATCCGGCGGGCGACGAGGTCGTTCTTACATATGAAACAACCGGAAAAATAATTCCCGAGGGCGCTATTCCCGTAATGGTGGGCGTAATGGTTATAAACGTGGAAACGGTTTACAATATCCACTGCGCAATTACCAAGGGCGAGCCGGTTACGCAGAAGTATATCACAATCGGCGGCGACACAAAGGAAGATATTACAATAAAGGCTCCGGTCGGAATGAAAATAAAGGAATTGCTTGAGGCGGCGGGTTACGGCGACCTTGAAGGCAAGGAGGTTATAAACGGCGGACCTATGATGGGCAAGCTTGTGGACCTCGAGAATGACACGGTTACAAAAACAACAAAGGGACTTCTTATTTTCCCTGTTACTCATTCGATTATTCAGCGTAAAAAAATGCCTATGTCGATGACGCTTAAGCGTGCGTCGGCGGCGTGCTGTAACTGTACAATGTGCTCCGATATGTGCCCGAGAAACCTGCTCGGATATAATATAAATGTTCATAAGACAGTCCGCGCGGCGTCGCACAGCGAGGTTACGGACGCGGAAAGCTTTTTGCAGTCGGCTTTGTGCTGCGGCTGCGGTGTCTGTACGGTAATCGCTTGTCAGCAGATGCTTGACCCGCAGAAGATTTCAATGGAGGTCAAGGGTTCGCTTGCAAAGCACGGCTTGAAACGTCAAAATAACATAGCTCCCGAAAAGGTAAGACCCGAAAGAGCGTCAAGACTTGTATCCTCGTCCGTGCTTATTGACAGACTCGGAATAAGAAAGTACGTTAAACCGCGCGTTGAAAGAAGGTATATGGATTTCGAGCCGAAGGAAGTATACATAGAGCTTAAGCAGCACGTTGGCAAGCCTGCCTCGGCGACGGTCAGCGCCGGCGATAAGGTAAGCGCGGGCGATGTTGTCGCGAGAACCGCGTATGAGGATTTGGGCACCACGATGCACGCGAGCATTAACGGCACTGTCAAAGCGGTTACAGACAGATTTGTTATTATTGAAAGATAGCGGGTGATGGATAATGAATTCTATAGGATTAGTTGAAGTAAAAAACGTATCTAAGGGCGTTGTTGTAACAGATGAAATGCTCAAAAGCGCGGGAGTTACGCTTATCAGCTCCGGCTCGGTATGTCCGGGCAAGTTCGTCACGATAGTGGGCGGCGAGCTTTCGGCTATACACGCGGCGGTTGACAGAGCGGAGCTTATCGCGGAGGACGCGCTTATTGATAAATTTGTAATAGGTAATCTCGGCGAAAATGTGTTCGAGGCTATATGCGGAACGGCGGACGTTAAGGAAAAGAAAGCGTTCGGAATTGTCGAAACATTCACGGCGGCAAGCGCGATAGAGGCTGCCGACGCGGCTGTTAAGTCGGGCGATATTGAGCTTATAGAGGTTCGCGTCGCGCGCGGTATGGCGGGCAAATGCTTTGTTTCCATGACGGGCGATGTTGCCGATGTTAAGGCAGGCGTTGAGGCGGGCGCGAGAATCGCCGCCGAACAGGGCGTGCTTATTAACACGGAGGTTATAGCGAATCCGCATCCCGAATTGTGGGAAGCGGTACTGTAAGAACTATGGGTCGGTTGGTATAAACCGGCTGAGGGGGGGGCGCCGAAGGGCGCCTACCGTAAGACAGTATAACAACAAATTTTACGGGAGGCTGTCAAACAAGGTATAAAAAGCGGTATATCGCGGGTTTTGCGATATACCGCTTTTTCTTTGCAGTGACAG
>JAJQAT010000024.1:4724-9120 GCA_021203665.1 Bacillota bacterium | reverse complement strand
CTTTTTTTTCGCTCAAATAAAATGAATGACAAAAATATTAAAAAAAATAAAAAATTTTTGAAACCTTTTCGGCTTTTAAAAGGTATTATAAGTGAAGGGAGGGGGATTCATGACAGAGGAAGGGTCGCGTACGGACATTTCATCTGATGAAATCATACGTAAATATTTCAATATGGTATACCGGCTTGCCCTGTCGCAGTCGCGCAATGTCAGCATTGCGGAGGATGTGACGCAGGACGTGTTCCTAAGGCTTTTGCAGCATGACGGTTTTGAGTCGGACGAGCATATAAAGGCGTGGCTTATACGCGTCACAATAAATTGTTCAAGGAGTGTTTTTAAGACGGCGTGGTTCCGAAAAACGGTCCCTCTCGAAGAGGAGATTGCCTTTGACACACCCGAAAAAAGCGATGTTTATTTCGCCGTGCAAAGTCTTCCTTCAAATTACCGCACGGTGATACATCTCTTTTATTACGAGGATATGAGTGTTAAGGAAATAGCCGAATGCCTTGAAATAAGCGAGCCGACAGTGAAAACCAGACTTCACAGAGCCAGAAAGCAGCTCAAAACAAAATTGAAAGGAGGTTATGACTTTGTTTAGAAAATACTATAAAGACGCGAATGACGACATAAAACCCGACGAGGAATTGATAAACAAGGTTATCGCGAACGCGCATAAAAAACAGCCTCCTTTAAAGCAAAAGCGCAAAAGCCGTTATAAATATGCGGCGTCGGCTGCCGCGGCGGCGGTTGTCGCGTGCGCGGTGCTCATAACGGTGCCTTATTGGCAGGACACGGTAAGCAATGACAGCGGTGTAATAGTTGAAATTAAGCAAACGCCGGCGCCCGAAGAAGCGGCTTCCTCAAGCGAAACCGCAGATTCTCAAGCGTTCCCGACGCAAAATCCCCAATCGGACGCGCCGGTGTCCCCTCCCGACAATGACAATTCAACAGTCAATGCCCAATCCGAAAGCGCGGACACATCCTCCGCCGCGGATTACGGCAATTTGTCTGTTTCAAGCAATACTCCAAGGTCAAAATCCGAGAATACCGCCGCTCAAAGCGTCGGAAACGCATCGGATAGCAACGCAGCCGCCGCGACGCAGCCGGGGGCGAGTAATAACGCGGTCTCCCGCGCGCCGGTTGAATCCGCCGACACGCGCGAATCGGCGGAGGATGCCGCAGCCGCTCAAAGCGTCGCGGATGCGGTAAGCGCGCAGTCGGCTGATAATGCGCAATTAGCGGACAACACGCAAACGGAGGTTGTCGCTTTGGAGATATACGAGGAGCCAATCGGGCAGACCGCGTCGTCAGGCTCATCGGATTCATCCTCATCATCCGCGTCAAGCTCGTCGAGCTCGTCCGCGTCGAGCTCGTCCTCCGCCGGCGCGGTTCTCGACATATACATTCCCGCACCGTCCGGATTTTACTCCGTCAGCTCCTCCTACGGCTCGGCGGTGTTCGTCTCGGATGACGGCGCGTATATAGCGGTGAATTATTCATACAGCGGCGACGCGGACAGCGCGCCCGCGTACGGCGAGGCAAACAGAAGTATATCGGCGAGCTTTACCTCCGGCGGCGTGGCGTACAGCATTTATTCATCGGGCGCGGCAATTACGGCTTTGGAGCAAATTGTAAATTCAATAATAAGCTAAAAAGGAAAGGGAGTAATCATTATGAAGAAAAGAATTATCGCCGTGATTTCGGCGGCGGCAATCGCGGCTTCGGCTGCTGCGGTATACGCACAGACGGCGGGCGAAAGACTTGAGGAACAGGGAATTTTCGAGGGCTACGAGGACGGCGAGCTGCACCTTGAAAGAACGCTCACAAGGAGCGAATTCGCTAAAATATTCGCCGACGCGTTTGAGATAGAGGACGCGGACGAGACAGACTTTCCCGATGTGGCGGACGATTACTGGGGCAGGGAGTATATAGCAAAGGCGGTTAAGGCGGGCGTTATAAGCGGCTTTGACGACGGCACCTTCAGACCCGACGAAACAATCACATACGAGCAGGCTGTAAAGATGATTATATCCTACTGCGAAAACAGGGACATGGAATATCCGACCGGCTATGTGAGCGAGGCTGTCGAAACCGGCATATCTGACGGAGTAACGGCGCTTATCGGCGAAAGCATAACGCGCGGCGAGGCGGCGTATTTGATAGAGAACGCGATGAATTATATCGAGGAAAGGAACAGCGCGGAATCCGACGCGGTCGGCACGGCGTATGTGTCCACAAGCGCGCTATTTTCGTCAAGCAGCTCATCGGCGGTCGCGGGCGGCTCCGGTTCGGCTTTATCCGAAGCTGCCTACGCGGAGAGCGCGACTGATTCCGCGGACGGAATTTACGGGGATTATTACGGCTTTAACACCGAGGAATACACGGCGAATGCCGAAAATGTGTTCAAAAGCGCCTTGACGTCCCCGCTGTCCACGTTTTCAATCGATACCGACACCGCGTCCTACAGCAATATGAGAAGATATATACTCAATAACCAGCTGCCTCCGAACGGCTCGATAAGAACCGAGGAGCTTATAAATTATTTTGATTACGACTACGCTCTGCCCGATGACGGCACTCCGTTCGCGGTTTCGGCGGAAACGGCGCAGTGCCCGTGGAACAGCGATAATTTGCTGACAATGATTAGCATACAGGGTGAGGAAATGACGGAAAGACAGCCCTCAAATTTGACGTTCCTGCTGGATGTGTCGGGCTCGATGTACAGCGAAAACAAGCTGCCGCTTGTTAAAAAGTCGCTGAAATTATTGCTTGACGAGCTTGACGAAAGCGACACTGTCTCTATAGTGACATACGCGTCGGGAACGAGAGTTCTGCTTGAAAGCACGCCTGTGTCCGAAAAGGATACAATTATTGCCGCGATTGACAGCTTGCAGGCGGGCGGCGGCACAAACGGCGCGGATGGACTCAGTTTAGCCTACGAGCAGGCGGAAAAATCGCTCACGGACGGCAATAACCGCATAATTCTCTGTACCGACGGAGATTTTAATATAGGTCCGTCGTCAACCGGAGAGCTTGAGGAGCTTATAACCGAAAAACGCGGTAAGGGTATATTTTTGACCGTACTCGGCTTCGGTATGGGCAATTATAAGGATAACCGCATGGAAACGCTCGCGGATAAGGGTAACGGAAATTACGCGTATATCGACAGCGAGCGCGAGGCAAAAAAGGTGTTCGTGGACGAAATGCCGAAAACTCTTTACACGATAGCAAAGGACGTAAAGATACAGGTGGAGTTCAATCCCGCCGAGGTCAAGGAGTACCGCCTTGTGGGATATGAGAACAGAGTGCTTAACAACGAGGATTTTGAAGACGACTCAAAGGACGCGGGAGAGCTTGGCTGCGGCGCGAATGTCACGGCATTTTATGAGATAGTACCCGCGGACGGTACGGAAAGCTCCGATTTGAAATATCAGACCTCCGAGGTGACAGGCTCCGACGAGCTTATGACCGTAAAGGTAAGGCACAAGGAGCCCGACGGCGAGGAAAGTATGCTTAAGGAAATGTCCGTAAGCGGTGAAATCACGGAGGATACGAGCGAAAATTTCCGTTTCGCGGCGGCGTTGGCGGAATTTGGAATGGTACTGAATAATTCCGAATATAAGGGAAGCGCCGATATAGACAGCGTTATCGAGCTTGCAAGGCAGGGAATAGGCGACGACAGCTACGGATTCAGAACAGAGTTTTTACATCTCGCGGATTTATACCGATACGCAGAAAAATATTCATATGCGGCGGAAGTTGAAATATCCTATTGAAAATAAAAAAAATCTGTGATATAATAACTTGCAAGAAGAAAAATCAGGCTTTTTGCGGGTTTGCAAAAGCATTATTGTAAACAGATTTGGAGGTAGGTACTATGAATAAGAAGATAGTTGCCGCTGTTTTGGCGGTATCGGCGGCGTTGTCCGTTTCCTCGGCGGTATTGGCTGACGACGATATAAAGGTGGTTGTAAACGGAACCGAGGTTACATTTACGGACGCGTCCCCGTGTATAGAGAGCGACCGCACTCTCGTTCCCATGCGCGCGATTTTTGAGGCTCTCGGAGCAAGCGTAAACTGGGACGAGGAAACGCAAACCATCGTTTCATATGACCCCGTAAGCGATGTAAGCATCACAATGCAGATTGATTTGGATAAAATGTTTGTGGATGAAACAGAGGTTTCTCTTGACGTGCCCGCGAGAATAGTAAACAGCAGCACGGTTATCCCCCTGAGAGCCGTCGCGGAGAGCATGAACAGCACCGTGAGCTGGGATCAGGAAACAAAAACAGTAACCGTTGAAAAGAATATGGGTGAATAAAATTATTTTATTCTGAATTTAATTCGGACTTTAGACACAATCGCTGGGGGTTTGTCTAAAGTCAGCGCCGCTTTG
>JAJQAT010000024.1:0-4714 GCA_021203665.1 Bacillota bacterium | reverse complement strand
TTTGCTGCAATTTTTTTTGCAAATTAAAGGTACAGTCCTGTTTATGGGACTCTGAAGCTGATATAATAATTTATGTAATAATAGGCAAACCGCGGAGGTAAATTATGAAATACATCGCGCATAAATTGGATGATAACGAGCAATTATTAACGGAGCACTTGACAAATGTCGCCGAGTTAAGCAGAGAAAACGCCGTATACAAGCTTAAGGATATTGCTTATATTTGCGGACTTATCCATGACGCGGGCAAATACACCGAGCAGTTTCAAAAGCGTATACGCGGCGCGAATATAAGAGTGGAGCACGCGAGGTACGGCGCGCAAATGATAAAGGATGAAGCCGGCATCGGCGGCGCTGAGCGGCTGATGATGCAGTATTGTATAGCGGGGCACCATTCGGGAATACCGGACGGCGGAACAAGGGGAGATTCGGAGGACACACCAACCCTGCACGGATTGTTAAAGCGAAAAACGGAGGATTTTTCGGATTTTAACCGTGAAATAAGCTGTAAATTCCCGAATGAAGCCGCGGCTGATTATTTTAAGCAGATGAAAGGTCCGGAGGAGGTAATAGAGCTGTTCGCGTTTTTGACAAGGTATCTGTACTCATGCTTGACCGATGCGGATTTTTTGGATACGGAGCATTTTTATTCTCCCGATATTGAACGCGGAATGAACGGCGATTTTGCAAAAGCGCTGGACAGGGTGTGCGGGAAGCTGGACGGATTCAAACCCGATACCGATATTAAGAAAGCGAGGAATGTCTTGCAGGAGCAGGTGTATAAAAATATCGCGCAAAAATCCGACATTTATACACTCGATATGCCCACCGGCAGCGGAAAAACCCTATGCAGCATAAAAGCCGCGCTGCAAAAGGCGGTAAGCGAGGGCAAAAAAAGAATAATATATGTTATTCCGTATGTAAGCATAATCGAGCAAACGGCGGAAATTTGCGAGGGTATTTTCGGAGATGTACTTCCGGTGCTGCAGCATCATTCAAATTATGATTTTGCAAAGGACGAAAGCGATGATGAGAGTACGGAGAAAAAGCTCAGGCGCACTTGTGAAAACTGGGACGCGCCGTTTATAATAACAACAAATGTGCAATTTTTTGAATCGCTGTATCACTGCAAAAGCAGCAGAATGAGAAAGCTGCATAATCTTGCGGACAGCGTTATTGTGTTTGATGAAATACATATGCTCCCGATAAAATATATACAGCCGTGTATGCGCGCGATAGGCTATGTCACTAAATATCTGAACAGCACTGCTATTATGATGTCGGCGACAATGCCCGATTATAAATCCTTTATAACCGAATACGCGGGAGGATGTAATGTGGTTGACCTTATAACGGACAGAGGCTCTTTTTCCGCATTTAAAAAATGCAAATATCATTATATCGGCTTTTGCGGCGCGGAAAAAATCGCCTTTGAGGCGGCAAAGTACGGCAACGCGCTGATTGTTGCGAACAGCAGAAGAGGCGCGAGAAAAATCTATGAGGCGTGCGGCGGTAAAAAGTATTATTTGTCCACATATATGACGCCGGAACACCGCAGCAAGGTCATAGGTAAAATCAGAACCGATTTGGCGAACGGCGAGAAATTAATTGTTGTTTCAACCTCTCTGATAGAAGCCGGAGTGGACCTTGATTTCAAATGCGTATTTCGCGAAAACGCGGGACTTGACAATATAATTCAATCGGCGGGACGGTGCAACCGCGAGGGACTGATGCCGTTCGGAGATGTTTATATATTTGAAACGGAAAACCTTAAAGGCGATATGCAGATGAAAGCGAATATCACGCGAAATCTTTTTGAGGAATACGGCGATATTTCCTGCGGCGAATGTATAAAGGAATATTATAGGCGGCTGTTTAAGCTGAGCGGCAAAAGCATAGAAAAAAATACAATAACGGAATATATGGTAAGTATGCGACCGGATTCGATTCCGTTCAGAGCATATTCGGACAGCTTTAAGTTTATAGACAACACAATGATTGCGGTTGTGATTCCGAATAAAGATAACGCAAAATTCATTGATGAGCTGCAATACGGAAAGCTTTCAAATAAAAGGAAGCTTCAAAGACACAGCGCGTCGGTTTATTTTTACGAGTTTGAAAGCCTATTTAAACAGGGGGTGATAAAGGAAGTAAACGGAGTATACATACTTTCAAATTCGGATTATTACGATGAAAAACTCGGACTGATGCTTGAAAATGACAAACTATATATTTTTTAGAGGAGGGAAATATGAGCTACGGATTTAAAATTATGGTAAAGGGCGATTACGCTTGCTTTACGCGAAGTGAAATGAAGGTGGAGAGAGTAAGCTACGACGTGCCGACGCCGGGCGCGCTTGAGGGACTGCTCAAAAGCATTTACTGGAAGCCTGCTGTGCGTTACGTCATAGACAAAATTGTGGTGATGAACCCGATAAGGTTTGTGAATATCCGCCGCAACGAGGTTAGGGAAAAGGTGAGCCTCACGCACGTAAAAAAGAAAATGAAAGGCGGAGATGCCGAACCTGAAATTTATACAAAGTCATGTATAAACCAAAGAGGCGGTATGGTGCTTAAAGATGTTTGCTACGGAATAGAATTTCATTTTGAAATGACAAATATCAGAAGCGACCGCGAGGATGAGAGCAAGGAAAAGCATTATAACATTATAATGCGGCGGCTGAAAAACGGACAGTGTTTCCGTCAGCCCGTCCTGGGTTGTCGGGAATTTTCGGTCAGCTCGATAGAGCTTGTAGATGATTTCCCGTATGAACAAATTTCTCCCGAGCTTAAGGGTGATACCGATTTGGGTTTTATGCTTTACAGAATGAATTTTAAGGATAACGGACGGCCCAAAAATGACGATTGGGAAGCAAAAAAGTTTTCGGACGCCGCGGACGCGTCGTTTTACAGACCGCACATGGTGGACGGCGTGATTGATGTGAAAAAGTATAGGGAGGCGATGGTGTGCTGATAAGCGCTTTGAATGAATATTATGACTGCTTGGCGGAGGCGGGAAGGGTTTGTCCCGAGGGCTGCTCTTACCAGAAAATCAGTCATATGATTATGCTTGCACCCGACGGAAGCATAAGTGATATTATAGATATAAGAGAGGCGGGTGAGCCGGATAAAAAGGGCAAGATTCAGTATAATCCGATCGATATGCTCCTTCCCGAAAGAACGCAAAAGCCCGGAATAGATTTTAATATTATAGAGCATAGACCGTTGTATATTTTCGGACTTAATTACAATAAAGGAACAGGCACGTTTACACCGGATGATGGAAAAAACAGGGCGCGAAAATCCCACGAATGCTTTGTAAAGGGAAATCTTGAATATATCGAGGGAATGTCCGGCGAGACGGTCGAAAGATATAGGAGATTTATAGAAAGCTGGAATCCGGAAAACGAAACGGAGAATGAGCATCTTTTAAAGCTGGGCAAAATTTATGCCGCCCAAGGAACATATTTTTGCTTTGCTCCGGACGGACATCCGGAAAATCCGCTCAATAGCCCCGACAGCGATATAATGCGCCGCGTAATGAGTGAAAGAAACGAGCCGGACGGCGACGAATATTTGTGTCCGGTTTTGGGCGAGAAATTACCCGCCGCAAGGATTCACGGCAAGATTAAGGGAGTTCTCGGCGGGAAGGCGACAGGCGGACTTTTGGTGTGCTTTAACAGCGCGGCGGAGGAATCGTACGGCAAAAGTCAATCATATAACACCGGAATATCATACCGAGCAATGAAACGGTACACGGAGGCGCTGAATATTCTTATATCCGACAGACATCACAGAATGTATTTGGACGATATGACGATTGTATTTTTCGCAATGACAAAGGACGATTCAAGAGAAACCGATATGTTTCAAGCCATGTTCGGAAACGAGTCCTCCGTAAAAGCGGAGGAGCTTGACACTATTTTAAACAGCGCCTTTCAAGAGCTTGAAAAGGGCAGAAGTATGGACTTATCTTCGCTCGACATTGATGAGAACACAATGTTTTACATGGCGGGACTTACTCCGAATAATTCAAGGATAGCTCAAAAGTTTTTGTACCGCGGCAAATTCGGCGCGATGTTTAACAATGTGGTTTTACATCAGCTTGATATGCGCATTGAAGGCTCAAAAGGGCAGCTCCCGTTGTGGAGAATTTTCAGCGAGCTGAAATCACCAAAAAGCAAAAATGAAAAAACACCGCCGCCGCTTATGGCATCGTTGTTTTCGGCTGTTCTTAACGGCGGAAAATACCCGGAGCAGCTGCTGGAAACGGCGGTAAGACGGGTAAAAACGGACAAGGCGGTGAATTATGCAAGGGCAGGAATAATAAAGGGATGTATAAACAGAAAATCAAGATTGTACAAAGGAACGGAGGAAATAACTATGGCACTTGACACCGGCAATACCAATCAAGCATATTTGTGCGGACGCTTGTTCGCCGTGCTTGAGAAAATTCAGCAAAACGCATCGGGAGGAGGACTTAACAGAACTATTAAGGATTCGTTTTTCGCGTCGGCGTGCGCGAAACCCTGCGCGGTATTTCCGCGGCTTATGACGCTCGCGCAGTATCATCTGAAAAACGATGAATACGCCGTGTCGAACAATAAAATTATCGGTGAAATACTTGATAAATTGGGCGGCTCGTTCCCGTCAACTCTCCCGCTTAACGAGCAGGGAAAGTTTATAATAGGCTATTATCATCAATATCAGAATT
>JAJQAT010000014.1 GCA_021203665.1 Bacillota bacterium | reverse complement strand
ATATATAATAAAGCTATACAAAAACAAGGAGGAACAAAAAATGAAAAAGGTAATCGGTATCATACTTTCGGCGGCGGTGGCGCTGTCATGCACAAGCGCGCTGGCGTTCAGCGACTTACCTACAACGGCGGACACGGAGCTTATGGAAAGGCTCGGGATAATTTCGGGCTATTCCGACGGTACATTCAAGCCGGACGAAACCATAACCCGCGCGGAGGCAGTTAAAATCGTCGCGGCGATGCGCGGAGCAAACGATGAAAATGTTGAAAGCCTTGCGCAAGACAACGATACGGCTTTCAGCGACGTGGACGAGGATTATTGGGCGTATGATTACATAATGTACGCCGAGGAAACGGAAATAATCAACGGATTTGGTGACGGAACATTCAGACCCGACGAAAACGTGACAACGGATCAGATGATAAAAATGCTTATGCAGGCGATTGGATTCGAAACGTATGTGCAGGGATCGGGCGGCTATCCCGGCGGATGCAGAATATGGGCGAACGCTCTCGGAATCATAGACCAATCGCAGGATATTGACTACGATGCCGCCGCGACAAGGGGCGAGGTGCTTGAAATGGCTGCGAAAGCTCTTTACACCCCGCTGTGCCTGATAACCGCCTATGAAACAGATTTAATGGGAAATTCCTCACCCATATTGGAAATGAAGGACGGAACCGGAAGCGAATACATAAATTTGCTTATTCACTATTTTGACGTGTACACCGCTATAGCCGATGTGACATCCGTTGACGGCGGCACGGCGGAGATTGACATAGTAAGCGCGGTAAATTTTGACGACGATTATATAAATCCGGAGGAAAACGACAAGCTCAGCGTGACGGTCGGCTTGGATGACGGCGTGACCTTGGAGGAGGGCAAGGAATACACGATGTATATACAGGCAAGCGCAACAGAGCAGGATGTCTTCACCGTTTTGCTCGCGGCTGAATGCGAATAAATTTAAAAAATAAGAGCCGTATCGGTTAAATTCGATACAGCTCTTTGTTTTTACTTTGTAATTTCAACGGTGCGCGTGTCCTGATCCCAGTCAACATCGAGATTGAAGGATTCCATAACAAAGCGCAGGGGAACCATTGTTCTGCCGTTTTTTATCATTGCCGGCGTTTCGAGAGCGACCTCCTCGCCGTTTAAAACAGCGGTGTCACTGTCTATAAACAGCGTAATATCGATACCGTCCTTTTGAATTTCAACCGTGTTGTTTTCGCCGTCCCATTCCACCTCGGCGTCAAGCGCCTCGCTCACACCTCTTACCGGAATAAGGGTGTATGTGCTGCCGTTGATTGTTTCAAGCAGAGGGTACTGGTCCTCAAACGCGAGCAGCTCGCCGTTGATGCGTACCTTTGCGCCTATGTAATCAATATCCTGATGATAATATCTCAAAACGTGCTCGATATACTCCGCGTCGCCGTATGTATCGTAGGGCCAGTTGTCGGCGTACTGCGCGGCGTTGATTCGCTCGCTGAGCCATTCGTCGCCGACGGCATCTATAATTCTGTCAAGCACGGTTTGCCCGAAATTGTACGCTTGTATCATCTTCATATAATCGCAGTCATAGCTTATAAGCGACTGAGATATAAGATACGCCGCGAACGGAACCGCCTTTTCGGGATCGAGCCTGTCCTCAAGAGTCCATTCCTCGCCGGTGGTTCTCAGACCGAACTCGGCAAAGGAGCTTTCAAGAGTGTATTCAATCTGCATAATGCCCCAAGCGGGATATTCGCTGCCGTCGTCGCGGTAGCTTAAATTTCTGCCGGAGGATTCCTGCATACATATAGCCGCGAGCAAATTCGGATCGACGCCGTATTGGTCGCCCGCCTCCTTAAATAAATCCGAATAGGATTTAACCGTCGAATTAAGCGATGCGGTGCCTATTTCTATTCCGTCCATGCTTGTTCCCCTGTGGTCGGGGATTGCTCCGGAGGCAAAAGCCGTCAGGGAGCTTACGGATAAAGCCGCCGCAAGTATTGTTCCTATTATCTTTTTCACGATAACTCCTTTCCGCGGACCTTATTTTTTCTGTCCGCCCCAAAGCTTCTCCGTGAGCCTTTTTGACAGCTCGTCGTCGGACAAGGTTTCTCTTTGGGTATTTTCAAGGTATATCCGGCGTTCCGTTTCCGGTATGCAGTGGTTTTTGTACCATGCAAAGAAGTCGGGACCGTCCGAAATCATTCGTATATATCGGCGCAGACTGTCAACCGCGTACACGGTTACGCGCACATTCGTCAGCCAGTCGCAGCTGTAAAAGCCTTTCCATTTTCCGTGCTCGCCGCTTTCAAGAAGCGTGACTCCCGCGGAAAATTCCTCCATTGCGCCCGTAAGGATTGTAAAACAGCGCGGCAAATCGTTATTTTCGTAATACTCATACGCGCGGCACAGAGCATATAAGCCTCTCGCTCCGCTCAAGTGCAGCTTTGCCTGGAACATGATGTTGTCCTCGAAGAATACGCTGTTTTTAAGCTCCTTTTTTACCCTTTCGCATTTGGCGCATAACGCGGAGAATTTGTCCATTGCGGTTTTGCAGTGCCGCGCGAAAAACTCCGTTTGCCCGCGGAGCGGCACCTCGCCGGTCGCGAACACAAGCCCGTCCGACATTTTATTGCCCTTTGCCCAGTCCGCGCATATGCGTCGGGCGGTGTGGTAATAAAGCTCGTCGCCGGCTCTGTCGTCGTCGTTTTCGCCGTATTTAATACACGCGTCGAAGTAATCGTTGTAGCATTCGATAACATCGTTGTCGCCGTCAAAATACCCTTTCGCAAAATCATTCTTGAATTGCTCAATATCAACCTCGCCGTTATTCCACTTTTGCGCGACGAGCTTCAGCATATAAATATGCGGACGTATATTTCCGCAGTTTAAGAGCAGATACTTATCCGCGCCCGCCTTAAATGCCTCGTCCAATTCGCTGTTTACCGTTTCCGGCGGATTACCCAGAAGAGTAAGATGACTTGACGCCTGCAAATCGTGGAAGGTAACGTGGTAGTAAAGACCGTGCATACCGTCCTCATGCGGCAGCGACGGCGTGCGCGGATTGTGCGTGCCGTTTCGGCGTACTACCATTTTGCCGTAGCCGTTGTCCGACCATATTTTTATGAAGCTTTTCGGCAGCTTTAAATATCCCGCCTCATATAATTCCGTGATTTCGCCGTACAGATATACCGCACACACAGGATTTTCAACTCTTTCGCATAAAAGCTCGTACTGCTTGTCTATGACAGAGCGTATCACGGCGGCGCGGCTTTCGGGCGTGGTGTATTTAGGGTCGTTATGCCAAAACGGCGCGTCGCCCTGACCGCGAAATCCGAGCGTCCATACGATTTTTTTATCCTTGTTTTTTTCTATTGCGTCCGTCCACAGCTTTTCGAAAAGCTTGGGGTGCTTGTCGTAGCTCGCGTCCTTGTCGGGATAGGCTCGCAGAAACATCTCCGAACCCAAGGGCTCCGCGTGGTGATGCGTTATGTAAAGTCCCATTTCCGCCGCAATCTCAAAATGATGGCCGTTCCTCGGCAAATCCGTGCCGGGAATAACCATATTACCGCCAAGCCTCAGCAGTGTTTCAAAGACAATCTCCCAAACCTTGCGCGACGGCGGGTACTCATTGCTCCAGCCTATAAGGCATACCTCGTCATTGACAAACCAGCCTCTGTAACGAACCCTTGCCAAAGGCGAGGTATATTCCCTTGAGGAAAGCGCGACGGTATCGCGCCTGTTCGGCTCCTTTTCCGTCCAGTACCAGAAATCGTCAACGCCGAGAAATTCGCGGCTCATATAAAGCACCGCGTAAACCGCGCCAAGCTCGTCGGCGCAGTCAATGCTTATGTTGTTTTCGGTAACCGTCAGGCGGAACTGCTCGCTTTCAAGAGAGCCGCCACCCATATGTATCGTAACGTCGCCGCCTTCCTTAAAGCCCTGCCCGAACACCTTTGTAAAGTCGCGCATAAATATATCGTAAGCGTGCTTTACCGGAGGGGTAAGGGCGGGGAAAGAAAACGATGTGTCCTTTGTGATTTTAAACATATCCTTCTCCTTAAAAATCCTGTGTATATGTACATTATACACGCAATTTAAGATTTAGTCAATGTATTAAGTTTCCTGCGTATAAAATAAACGGAAGGTGTGAATAATATATAAAAATCAATCGGGAGGGAAACAGATGAAACAGTATATTGAAATCATTGATGTATTCGCGAGAGAGGTTATGGATTCAAGAGGAAATCCCACCGTGGAGGCGGAGGTGCGGACGGAAAACGCCTGCGGCAGAGCCATAGTGCCGTCGGGAGCGTCAACGGGAGCGTTTGAGGCTGTGGAGCTGCGCGACGGAGACGGCAAGCGTTACGGCGGCAAGGGCGTAAAGAACGCCGTCGGCAACGTAAACGAGAAAATATCCGACGCGCTTATAGGAATGAATGTGCTTGAACAGCGTTCCATAGATATGAAAATGTGCGAGATAGACGGCACGGAAAACAAATCAAATCTCGGCGCCAACGCGATTCTCGGCGTTTCGCTGGCGGCGGCGCGCGCGGCGGCGGCAAGCCTTGATATTCCTCTGTTTCAATATATAGGAGGAACAAACGCGCATATTTTGCCCGTGCCTATGATGAATATTTTGAACGGCGGCGCTCACGCCGACAATAATGTGGATATACAGGAATTTATGATAATGCCGTTCGGAGCAAAATCGTTCAGACAGGGACTTAGGTGGTGCGGCGAGGTGTATCATGAGCTTAAAAGGGTGCTGAGGGAAATGGGATGCGCGACGGCTGTCGGAGATGAGGGCGGCTTCGCGCCCAATCTTGAAACGGACGAGCAGGCTCTCGGGGTTATCGTAAACGCCGTAAAGCGCGCGGGTTATAAGCCCGATGAGGATTTTAAGATAGCGGTAGACGCCGCGTCGTCGGAATGGGTACAAAAGGACGGAACGTATTTATTGCCGAAATCGGGAATAAAAAGGACCGCGGCGGAATTAGTTGAATACTGGCAGGATTTATGTGGGAAATATCCGATATTCTCAATAGAGGACGGACTGGGCGAGGACGATTGGGACGGCTGGAGAATACTTACGGATAAGCTCGGAGATAAAATACAGCTTGTGGGCGACGACTTGTTTGTGACAAATCCGAAACGTCTCGCAAGGGGAATACGCGGGGGCGTGGGCAATTCGATATTGGTAAAGGTGAATCAAATAGGCACGCTTTCTGAAACGCTTGACGCGGTGGAAATGGCTCATAAAAGCGGCTATACGGCGGTAATATCCCATAGGAGCGGCGAAACGGAGGACACGACCATCGCGGATATTGCCGTCGCGGTGAACAGCGGACAGATTAAAACCGGCGCGCCGTGCAGAACCGACCGTGTGGCGAAGTATAATCAGCTGCTCAGAATAGAAGAGGAGCTTTGCTTCGCTTCACAATACGGAATATAAAATTTTTAGGCTGTAGGCAAGGTATACCTATCCAAGATAACCTGCCTACAGCCTTGCTTTTGTCTTACGGAATCTATATTAAAAGCCCAGTACAGGCTGTAATTGTCGTCCCTCCAACGCCGCGAGAGCGGCTTCGGGGAGCCTTTCGAAGTCGGCTACAAGCGAATTCGGCTTTTTTACGCAGTCGTCCTGCGAGAAAGGCAGAAAATACAGATTTTTATAATTCAAAAGAGCGCCGATATTTTTAGCCGCGCCGCCAAGACCGTCATTGGTGGATACCGCGATAAGCACGGGCTTTTGATTGCGTAAATGAGCCTTGACGGCGAGAGTAACAGCCGTGTCGGCGATGCCGTTCGCTATTTTGGCGAGCGAGTTGCCCGTGCAGGGAAGAACCACCAGCAAATCAAGCATATTTTTGGGACCTATCGGCTCGGCGTCCTTGATTGTGTATATAATATCGTTTCCGGTTATGTTTTTTATAAGACGGCGAAAGTCCTCTGCCTTGCCGAAACGCGTATCAGTGCCGTAGGACATTTCGCTCATAATAGGAATTACGTTCGCGCCAGTCTGCGTCAGTATTTTAAGCGCGTCGAGCGCTTTTTTAAAGGTGCAGAAGGAGCCGCACATCGCAAAGCCTATCGTTTTATTTTCCCAGTCCATTTTTTACACCCCCAATTCATTTATAATATTCATAACAGTATCCTTAATAATCGCTCCGGAAGTGGACGGAGCCGTTTTGCCGGGCAATGAAAGCGCCCATATAACCTTTACGCCGTAAGCCTTTGCCGCCTCAAAATCCACTCCGCCCGGCTTTGAGGCGAGATCGATGATGAGAGCGTCCTTTTTCACCCTCGAAAGCATTTCATCGTCAAGTATCAGCGCCGGCACGGTGTTGAAAATTATATCAAATTCATCTATATGATTTTTCAGCTCGCCAAGCGGCAAAGGCGTGCAGCCGTGACCCTCAATCATTGCGAGGTCGGCGTATTTACGCGCCTCGACATACGTCTGCGCGCCCATACCGCATAAATCCCTTGAAAGAATTTTACCTATTTTACCGTAGCCCAGCACAAGACTTTTGCTCCGGTGAACGGTTATCGGCGTTTCGGATATGGCTATTTCAATAGCTCCCTCCGCCGTGGGCACGGCGTTTCTTATCGCAAGCTCCTCGCGCTTCAGATAATCGCGGTAAGCGATGCTGTTATCCTCCAGCGCTTTTTGCAGATTGGGCTGTATTTGCCCTCCGAATACTATTGCCGACGGGTTCACGCCGTATATAAATTCCTCAACGGTCATGGGCGAAAGCGAATACGGCGAATTTATCGTAACCCCGTCAAAGGTGACGGGTACGGGAAGTATAATAATATCGGCGCTCATAACGAAATCCTTATCCGGTTCGGATTCGAGTGCGTCAAGCCGAATATCCTTGTCAAAGCCGTACAGAAAAACATGATAACCCTCCGCTTTAAGCAGAGAGGCGATTGTAAGCTGTCTTAAATCTCCGCCGATTACGGAAACTGTTTCAAACATAATATGTAGCCTCCTTATATGGTTTTTGTTGCTTTATATAATATGAAATAAGGCGGTGTTTTGTTAAATATCGAATTGAGGACGTGTCACAATAAAAACATATAAATGTAATTGACAAGCGTCGTAATTTGTCATATAATGCTAACGAGAAATGCTTTGCAGGGGAGAAAAAACAATGAATGTATTTTTGATGATTGTAATTTTGCTTGCCGGATTTGTGCTTTTGGTAAAGGGCGCGGATTTATTCGTGGACGGAGCCTGCGACCTGTCGGAGAAGCTGAGAATACCGGCGTATATTGTGGGACTTACCGTGGTGGCGTTCGGCACAAGTCTGCCGGAGGCGGCGGTGAGCATCACCGCGTCGCTGCAGGGGAGCAACGAGATAGCCATAGGAAACGTAATAGGCTCCAATACCTTTAACACGCTTGTGGTTCTCGGAACAAGCGCGCTGTTCGCGCCGGTGGCGGTGAAAAAGAATATCCTGAAGCGCGACTTTCCGTTTTGCCTTGTAATAACCGTTTTGATGCTCGTATTGATGATGACGATGAACGGCGGCGAGGTCGCTCTTACAAGATTTGACGGCATAATTCTATTGATTGTGTTCGCCGTGTTTATGATAAGCTCGGTTATCGCCGGAAAAAGAGAGGCTAAAGAGGAAATAAACACCGTAAGCGAAGAAAAAAAGAACGTTTCGTGGTTTAAATGCGTTATGCTTATAGTGATAGGACTTGTATGCGTTATCGCGGGCGGACAGCTCACGGTAAACGGCGCGAAGTCGCTCGCGCGTATGGCGGGACTTAGCGAAACGGTAATAGGACTTACCGTGGTGGCGATAGGAACGTCCCTGCCGGAGCTCGTGACGTCTGTGGTAGCCGCGCGGAAAAAGATGAACGACATAGCCGTGGGCAACGTGATAGGCTCGAATGTTTTCAATATTTTGTTTATTTTGGGAATATCCTCCGTGATAGGAACGATAACGACCGACGGCTACGCGGTTGTAGATACCTGCGTGCTTATAGGAATATTCCTGTTCACGTATCTGTTCTCGCTGTTCAATAAAAAAATAAACCGCCCCGCCGGAGTGGTTATGATAGGCATATATATCGCCTATACCGCGTATCTGTTAATACGATAAAATGAAAAAAGGGAATGCAAGCCGTTTATATCGGGCTTGCATTCCCTTTAATTATGCTTTCAGCATTCCTTGTCCCAAAGCTCTTTGTAAAATTCAACATAGTCCGTGTTGCCCTGCTTAACGCAGTCTATTGCCGAGCGCGGGTGAACATTAAGTATGCCCGTAAGAAGATACGGTATGTCATATCCCCAAACAAGTCCCTCGGCTTTCAGCTTGAGCATTTCCTCCTGCACAAACCTAAGCACGGGAGTAATTTTGTACTTCGGGTTTTTCAAAAATCCCATAAGTGCTTCCATGGCGCAGTTGCCGGCGCCTCTGCCCATACCGCTCATGGTGGCGTCAAGCATGCTTACGCCCATCGCTGTCGCCTCGATTGTGTTCGCGAACGCCATTTGCTGATTGTTGTGCGCGTGCATACCGATTTTCTTGTTATACTTTTGACCGACCTCGGTATACATCTCAGTGAGCGAGCGTATCTGCTCGGGATACATCGAGCCGTAGCTGTCAACAATGTAAATCATATCGACGCTGCTCTGACCGATAAGCTCGAGAGCCTGCCGAACGTCCTTGTCGTTCGATGTGGAAACAGCCATTATGTTAATGCTTGTTTCGTAGCCCTTTCTCTTGCAGTATTCAGCCATATCGATTGCCGCGGGAATAGTGTTGATATATGTCGCGACGCGTACCAAATCAATCACGCTGTCCTTGCGGTCAAGAATATCATGCTCCAAATCCGTTCTTCCCACGTCAGCCATAACGGAAATCTTCATATCCGTGTCGTTGTCGCCGACGATACCTCTTATTGATTCCTCATCGCAGAACTTCCATTTTCCGAATTTGTTCACATCAAAAAGCTCCTTTGAAGCCTTGTAGCCAAATTCCATGTAATCTACGCCTGCGCTTACGTTTGCCTTGTAAAGCTTTTTCACAAACTCGTCTGTGAAGTAAAAGCTGTTTACAAGTCCGCCGTCGCGGAGCGTCGCATCCAAAACCTGAATATCGGGTCTGTACGACAATAATGTTCCTTTCTGTCGTGCCATTGTTTTTTCC
>JAJQAT010000080.1:6189-9329 GCA_021203665.1 Bacillota bacterium | reverse complement strand
AGTACATATTTTTCGATTTGTAAAGGGTAAAATGCCACATTATTGTAATACGCTCTTAACAAAAATCACGTTGAAATGTTACAGTTTTGTCTGTATAATGTATAATGAGAATTATGTAAACAAATATACTTTTTGGGGGTGTGGTGTTGAAAAACAGAATATTCAGATTTCTGTCCGCATTCTGCTCGATTATAATCGCAATATCCTGTCTTTCCTTCAGCGGCGTAAGCGCGGACGAGCCGGTAGGCAAAATGTCCTCCGTGTACGCGTATGTGCTGAATGATTATTTATACACATACGGAGCGATGCACACCGAAAACGCCGGCGATTCCCTTACGGACGACGGTTCCGGCACATTCGCGCCGAACGGCGTTGTGTACGCCGAGATAATCAATTTTGACGCGAACGAAAATCCTTACCTTGTGATTTTTTTCGCCGAGGCGCAATACAATGTGGCATCGTGCCACGTATGGAAATATAATGATGAAGCGGAAATAGCGGAGCGCATTGCCGTTCTCGATTCCAATTACAGTCTTATGGGTCAGGGCGAAACGGGTGTTTTTTCGCTCGGATTCAGCAATGAAAAGCGGTATATAATCTATAAAAGCTGCAAGGATAACGAGCTTGTAAGCGCGGATTATTACACCGCGATAAACGGCGACGCTTTCGAATACGTCAACGAGCCGCCGGTATTGAACGTGGTGGACATTATGGATTTCGGCTGTGATTACTTCCATTCCGGAATCGACATTTCCAAATATAACAAAACCGTCGGCGACTTTTTCGATGATTTGAAAAACTCCGCCGCTGACAGCGTTACATATGAGGATATTGCGGAGCGTCTCGGCGATGAGGACGAGGAGCAGATTGAGGCTGTGCTGAAAAACGTGACGAGCTTTACGGATTTTGACATTGCCGATTACTCGACTATGTAGGAATACCAGGAGGCTCTTAATATCGAGCCGAACGGCGACAGATTTTATTTGATTTCGGAGGTGTACGACCTCGACGATGAGATATATTATGTTCGCTTCTCCACAGACCGCTCGTATTACAATTACGCGCTGCTGCGCAGAAGTGACGACGCAGAAAACGGCTATCAAATTTTAAAGGTCAGAACGGACTGTATACCGCTCTCCGACAGGGAGCTTAAACAAATAAAATCCGAATACGACAAGAACACGCTTTTGTATAAAAAAGCAAAGGGCTCTCTTAAGCTGAACAAAAAATCGTCATCGGATAATCCGACCGCGTCAAAGGAGCCGGTTATTCAGATTGACAAAACCGTCAGCAGCCGCACAAGACTTCCCGCAATCTGCATCGGCGGCGGCATAGCGATAGCGCTGTTGACAATTCTATGGGTGTATCTCTACAGCGACAGCGATTGATTTTTGTAAAGAAAAGGTCATACTCCAAACGGAGCATGACCTTTTTTGTTGTGATTTATTTGCCCTCTTGAGGGCTTTATGTCAATGTGAATAGATAAACCACAGCCGCCAAATCTGCGACTCAGAGACAGCGGAGGGTTCTAAGGGAACAAAGGGTTCCCTTAGTCGATTTAAGGGGTTCCAAAGGGGGAAATCGAAATCCCCCTTTGAGTTTTTGGTTCTTTTTGCTGCAAAAAGAACATAAGAAATGTTTTATCGTCCCGCGGCGAGGGCGTAGATTTCGTCCTTTGAGGGCATCGACTTAAACGCGCCCTTTTTTGTTGTTACAAGCGCCGCGCCGGCATTGGCGAAAATCAGGGTTTCCTTTAGGATTTTCCTATCAAGGCTGTCAATCCCGTAATCGAGAATGCGGCTCAGCGCGCAGCCGAGAAATGTATCGCCTGCGCCGGTGGTATCCGTCACGCTCACGTCCGAAAACGCGTCCGCACTTTCGATTATATCCTTGTAATACGCGCTCGCGCCGTCCGCGCCGCGGGTCAAAAACGCAACTTTAATATTTTTGTACCCGTTCATCAATCCGCGCATTGCGGCATCGTAATCCTCGGTCTTGCCGCATAAAAATTCCAGCTCGTTATCGGAAATTTTCAAAATATCGCATTTGGACAAGCCGTATATCATCTCCGCACGTGCGTGATCGAGCGAACGCCACAGGCTCTCCCTCAAATTCGGGTCAAAGGAAATCATAACGCCGTTTTGCGCGGCGGCATTTACGGCGCGCCTTGTCGCTTCACGGCTGACCGGATACGTTGACGAAAGCGTCCCGAAATGGAAAACGCGGCTGTTTTTTATAATCTCCGTGTTCACCTCGTAACCCGAGAGCATCGTATCCGCTCCGAGGTTTCTGTAAAACGAAAATTCCCTGTCGCCGTCCGAAAGCGTATGCACAAACGCGAGTGTGGTGTTATATCTCCCGTCGGAAATAAGATTTTCGGTGTCAATCCCCGCGCCGCAAAGCGCGCCGCGCAGCATATTTCCGAACATATCCGCGCCCACCTTGCCGATAAACGCGGTGCGCTTGCCGAGCCTTGCGAGCATGGAAAGCACGTTGCACGGCGCGCCGCCCGGATTCGCCTCAAAAAGCGGATTCCCCTGCGCGCTCGTCCCGTTTTCGGTAAAATCCACAAGCAGCTCTCCGAGCGCGGTTACATCATATTTTTTCACATTATCGCCTCCATAAAACGCACCCGACCGGACGTTTTATCTGTATTTTGCGGATTCCGCGGTTAATTATTCATCGAATAATACCGTCGCGGCTGTTCCATACGAAAATACGGTCATTTTCGCCCAATTCGTACTCTTTTGTTTCACCCGCGTTAAAGTCGGCGGTTTCCCTCGCGGCATTAATCAGCACGCCGTTATCATCATAGCTCGCGATTATTATCTCCGCCGTTTGCGCGTCGGTACCGGTATTCGCGATGCCGCCGCCCGACACCGTAAACACCGGCTCCGGCGGCATAAGACTGCTCTTTTGTATATAGGTGTAGGTGTATTTGTTCCAAGAGCCGTCCGAGCTTGTACAATATACGGTTGACAGATTGCCGTTGCTGTCATAGGTATAAGCGTACTTATCCCAATCGCCGTCCGTATCCTCGTTGTACTCGCTCAGTATATTCCCGTCATTGTCATAGGTGTAGTCATACTTATACCAATAGTCGTATGAATCCTCATAGTACTCGCTCAGATTATTTCCGT
>JAJQAT010000080.1:0-6089 GCA_021203665.1 Bacillota bacterium | reverse complement strand
TACTTATACCAATAGTCGTATGAATCCTCATAGTACTCGCTCAGATTATTTCCGTTGCTGTCGTAGGTGTAGTACTTATACCAATAGCCGTCTGAATTTTCATTGTATTCACTTGTCTTATTTCCGTCACTGTCGTAGGTATAGGTTCTTTTTAACCACGCGCCGGATGAATATTCATAGTATTCACTTATCTTATTTCCGTTATTGTCGTAGGTATAGGTTGTTTTAATCCAAGAGTCGGACGAGGTTTTCCTCTCATATTCGGTTAAAATATTACCGCTGCCGTCATAGGTATAAGTAATATTATAATAGACGTTATTCGAACTCCCATGGTATCTTGTCAGCACATTACCGTCGGCGTCGTAGGTGTAGCTGTCATTAAACCACGTGCCGGCGGAATCCTCAATATAATGCGTCAGCATATTGCCGCTGCCGTCATAGGTGCAGCTGTATTTTTCCCAACTGCCGTATGGCTTCTCGATATATTTTGTAAGCATATTGCCGTTGCTGTCGAAATCATAGGTGTAGGTTTTTGTGTATTCATCACCGTTTGAATTTTCATACGTTTCCGTTTCCGTGAGCCATTCATTGTCTTCGGCATACGCGAACGGCGCGGCGGCTGCAAGCATAGCTAACGCCAAAACCAACCCCAAAATCCTTTTTTTCATTTTGAATACCTCCGTAAAATTATTTAAGCAGCTCTCGCCAGCCCGTGATATAAAAATCCGCCTGCCGTTTGAGGTCTTCCGCCGCGTCGGCGCTCGATTCGTCATAGACGGCGACGGTATTGAAGCCGCCTTTCTTCGCGCCGCTTATGCCCGTCAAAATATCCTCAAACACCGTACATTCACCCGGCGGCACGCCTATGCGCTTTGCCGCAAGCAGATAAACGTCGGGATTGGACTTATTTACGCCCACCTCCGACGAAAGCGCGCACGCGTCTATATATTCCCAAACACCGAGCCTTGTAAACGCCTTTTTGCAAAGCTCCTCATAGCCCGAGGTGGCTATCGCGATTTTAACTCCCTCATTTTTGAGCTGCTTCAAATACTCCGCGGCGCCGTCTTTAAGAGGGATAACGCTTTCATACTGCTTTGCCGCCATTCGCTTTAGGTCCTCCTCCATCTCGTCACAGGACATATCAAGACACAGCTCCTCGCAAATCATCGGAATCGATTCCTCAAGAGTTATCTCCTTATATTTCATTGCCTCTTCATCGGTAAGCTTCCTGCCGTGTACGGCGAAAAAATCAATAAGCACGTCCCACCACACCTGCATTGAATCAAGCAGAGTGCCGTCAACGTCAAAAATCGCTCCGCGCATTAAATCACCCCGTATATTATCTTTCCATCTTCCAGAATTGAACGCTGTACGGCGGCAGCTCGCTGCCTCCGCCGAAATCGTGATCCTTGCCCGTAATCAAATCGACCGCCATACCGCAGCCGGCGTCAAAATGCGCCGTTACGGGGTTTTCGTCCGCGTTAATCGCTACAAGCACGCGCTCGTCCTCGCATTTTCTTTCAAAAATACAATACTTGTTTTGCAGCACAACCGAGCGGAAATCTCCATAGCACAGCGCTTTGCTGTTTTTATGAGCCTCGGCAAGCCTTGCGATAAATTCCGAAAGCTCGTTTTCCACCGGCTCATCAAAGCACGCCCTAAGCGCCGGATCTCCCTCGCTTTTGTTTGCCTTGGCGCCCCATTCGCTGCCGTAATACACGCACGGAATACCCGGCATACCGAAAACCATTCCGTATACAAGCGGAAGATGCTTTTCGTTTGTAAGTATGCTCGCGATTCGCGAAACGTCGTGATTATCAGCAAAGCTCAAAAGGTGCTTGCCGCGGTAAAGAGTCCAGTTTTCCGGTCCGAACTGACGCAGAAGAGAATGTATAATCTCAAACATATTCATACTGTTAAAGCTCGAATATATGCCCTTGTAGCATTCATAGTTTGTGCAGCTGTGACACATTTCATCATTTACAAATTGATTGTAATCGCCGTGCAAAAGCTCGCCCAAAAGAAGAAATTCCGGCTTGAGACCGTCAGTAAAGGCGCGCAGACGCTTTAAGAAGTCCTTGTCAAGGCAGTATGCCACGTCAAGGCGCAGACCGTCGATGTCAAATTCCTCCGTCCAGTATTTTACCGCGTCAAAAATATGGCTTATAACCTCCTCGTTGCGCAGATTAAGCTTCACAAGGTCATAGTTGCCCTCCCAGCCTTCGTACCAAAGTCCGTCGTTATAATTTGAGTTGCCGCCAAAATTAATGAAAAACCAATCGCGGCAGCGTGAGCCTTCGCGGTTTCGCAGCACGTCCTGAAACGCCCAAAAGCCTCTGCCTACGTGGTTGAAAACTCCGTCAAGCACAACTCTTATGCCGTTATCGTGCAGGTTGGCGCATACCTCCTTAAAATCCTCGTTCGTGCCGAGGCGGCAGTCGATTTTCTTATAGTCGCGCGTGTTGTAGCCGTGAGTATCCGACTCGAAAACAGGCGAAAAATATACGGCGTTCGCGCCGAGCTTTTTTATATGTGAAATCCAATCGTTTACCTTTGTAATTCTATGCTCGGTCTTCCCGTCGTTTTCAAACGGCGCACCGCAAAATCCCAAAGGATAAATCTGATAAAAAACACTTTCATATGCCCACATAGTAATTCCTCCATTCCGCCGCCAACAGCGGCATAAATTATAACGTGGAAAAGAAACAAGCAGATTGCCGTTATGAGGAGTGCCGACGTATGTTTATACTTCAAGCTCCGAATAATGGCAAGATGCGCAGTTTATTTTCCACGTTAAATAAATGTTGATATACCGATTATACCATTTATAATGTGATTAAGTCAATAAAAGGTGCAAAATTTTCATATAAAAGTCAAAATTAATGAATGACAAATGCGCATTATTGTGGTATACTTTAATCAGAGAAAAATTTTTGGGAGGGTAATCTTATGAACGATGAATTAAAAAAACAAATAGACTTATTCCGCGAGAAAACCGAGCAATTTGTAAACGGTGAAATCAACGTGGCGCAATACAAGGGCTTTTCGGGAAAATTCGGCAGCTACGCTCAGCGCGGAGGCGGCGCGTCAATGCTGAGGCTGAGAATGGCGGGCGGACAATTATCAAAGGATAAGGTTAAGGCGATTATAGATATTTGCGAAAAATATAATCTTGACCGTCTGCATTGCACCACCTGTCAGACTATTCAAATACACGATATACCGCCGCGCATAGTCGCGGACGTTATGACGGACGCCATAGAGAGCGGATTTTATACCCTCGGAGGCGGCGGCGACTTCCCGAGAAACGTGATGGTATCGCCGCTTACGGGTGTTGAAAAGGGTGAAAATTTCGACGTGTTCCCCTATGCCGAAAAAGCCGCCGAATATCTCCTAAAGCAAATAGACGCTGTTAAGATGCCGAGAAAGCTTAAGGTTTGCTTTTCAAACTCGCCGCAAAACGCCGTTCACGCCACCTTCCGCGACCTCGGATTTGTTTCCCGTCCCGACGGCAAATTTGACGTTTACTGCGCCGGCGGTATGGGTATGAATCCGCGTATGGGCGTTAAGGTCGCGGACGGAATCGACGGCTCAAAGGTGCTTTACTATATAAAGACGATGATTGAGTTTTTCTGCGAATACGGCAATTACGATGTTCGTTCCAAAGCGCGCACGCGTTATATACAGAACGCGCTCGGAGACAGCTTTATTGAAAAATTCAATGAAATTCTTGATAAATCGCTTTCCGAGGGCGGACTTGACATAAGCGTCGTCAATGATGAAATAAAGAAAACGGGCGTAAAAACCGATCTTAAATCAAGAAGAATTTCGGAGCAAAAGCAGGACGGTCTTTACACGGTTAAATTCCACCCGATAGGCGGCACCATGCACGTAAGTGAGCTTAAGCGCGTTTATGAGGCGATAAAGGATATGGACGGCGTTTCACTGCGGGTTTCGCCCGATGAATCCGTATATATCATAAACTGTGACGGAAATGAGGCGGAAAAGGTTTTAAGCGCGACAAGCGGCGGCGCGGAAAAGGCTGTCGAGGAATCGGTTGCCTGCATAGGCGCGTCGGTATGTCAGCAGGGTCTGCGTGATTCGCAGGAGCTTTTAAGGTCTGTTTTGCAAGCGGTTAAGCCGTATGACTTTGCTGACGGAGTTCTGCCGACAATGCACATAAGCGGCTGCACATCCTCCTGCGGCACACACCAGATAGGCTCAATAGGCTTTCACGGTAAGGTTAAAATGGTTGATAAAAAGCCGGTTGCCGGATTTACCGTCAACATAAACGGCTGCGACAAGCAGGGTCGGGAAAAATTCGGTGATGAGCTTGGCGTTATCGCCGCGGAGGATATTCCGGTATTCATCACGGAGCTTGGCAAAACAGTCGCCGCGTCGGGAATGAATTACGAGGAATTTGTGGAAAATAAGCATGACGAGCTGATTAGTATAGTCAACAAATACATTTAATCCGAGAGGAGGATTTATATGCGGATTTGCGATTTAAAGCCTGAGAGCGTTTTTGGATTTTTCGCGGAAATATCCGCTATACCGCACGGTTCGGGAAATACGGAGGGACTCGCCGACTATTGTATGGAATTTGCAAAAAAGCGAAATCTCAAAGCCGTAAAGGACAGCGGCGGCAACGTCATAATATTTTCCGAGGGCACAAACGGGCGCGAAAAAAGCGAAAGCGTTATTCTTCAAGGTCATCTGGATATGGTGTGCGAAAAAAATCCCGACTGCGCACTTGATATGCAAAGCGAACCCATAACGCTTTGCACGGACGGAAATTATATTTGGGCGGACGGAACGACACTCGGCGGCGACGACGGAATAGCAATAGCGTATATTCTCGCCGTTTTGGATGACCCGTCTGTTCCTCACCCGCCAATCGAGGCGGTTTTTACCCGCGACGAGGAAATAGGAATGCTCGGCGCGGCGGAGCTTGATTTTTCAAATATTACCGGAAAACGCCTTATAAATATCGACTCGGAGGAGGAGGGCGTGTTTACCGTAAGCTGCGCCGGCGGAATTACCGCTCACTGCCGCGTTCCGCTTTCGTCCGCAAAAAGCGGCTGTACGCTTTGCGCGCTTGAAATTGAAATAGGCGGACTTACGGGCGGTCATTCCGGAACGGATATAGGCAAAAACAGGCAAAATGCCGCAAAGCTTATGGGCAGCTTGTTAGAATATATAAACAACAATGCCGAAATCGGTATCGCGCACGTCCTGAGCGGCGGCAAAACCAATGTGATTCCGCAATCGGCCGCCGCACTTATATGCGCCGACAAAAATAATGCCGACTTGATAAAAAATACAGTGTACGACTTTTATGAGGCAATACAAAGGAAAATGCCCGAAGAGCCGAGCTTAACCGTCTCGGTGTCCGATGCGGCTATGCCGGATACGCTGACCGACACGAACGGCACACGCAAATTAATCGACGCTCTTATAAATATACCGAACGGCGTGCGGGCTGTAAGTCCCGAAACGGACGGTATGGCAGAGACATCGCTTAATCTCGGAATACTCCGCGCGGACGCGGACACGCTCGATACAGATTGCTTAATAAGGAGCAACACCGAAAACGGCAAGAGGCTTACAATGCGGTGTCTGAAAGAATTTATCGCAGGTATTGGCGGCGATATATCATTCAGCGCGGATTATCCGTCGTGGGAATATAGGAATGTATCGCCGCTGCGCGATATAATGACGGAGGTATACGAAAAAATGTACGCCGCGCCGCCCCGCATCGAGGCAATTCACGCGGGACTTGAATGCGGTCTTTTCGCCGACAAAATCGCGGATATTGATATGGTGTCAATCGGACCCGATATAGAGAATATCCATACTCCGCGCGAGCGAATGAGCGTCGCGTCCGTTGCGAGAACGTGGAATTTTCTTTTAAAAATACTTGAAAAAATGTAGAAATAAAAAAAGCGTTTGCAAAAACGCTTGAGACTGTAGACAAAACCGGTTAGGTTTTGTCTACTTTGTTCTTGGGTGCTCGAGGTGCTAACCTCGAATGAAAATCATTTTTGACGGGTTGTATTTCGCTTGCGAAATCAATATGCGCGTCAAAA
>JAJQAT010000096.1 GCA_021203665.1 Bacillota bacterium | reverse complement strand
AATTAAATATCTCTCGCCGAAAACATTGAATGGCGGACTGTGTCCTTTATTATTAAGAAAGGGTGATTTTTATGCTTAAAAAATTCATATCCTCATTTATCGCGGTTGCTGTATTTGTGCTGTCGCTTACGGCGTTTGCGGACGGCGGCGACATGGGCGGCGGTGACAGCGGCTCCGACAGCTCATCGGTTGAGCAGGGCGACTATGCGTATCTGATTAGTACGGACGGAACCTACGAGGGCGAAACGTACACATCGAGCGGCGACAACGAAAACGCGCTCCGTGTTGACGGCGCGACGGTTACGCTTGACAATATAACCGTAAACAAAAGCGGCGGTGCGACAGAGAACGCTGAAACGAGCGACTTCTACGGAATGAACGCGGCACTTTTGGCGACAAACGGCGCAACCGTCACTATCACAAACTCAACCGTTACATCGGCGGCACAAGGCGGCAACGGAATTTTCAGCTACGGCACCGGTACAACCGTCACGGTATCGGACACGCAAATTACTACCACTGCCGATAACTCCGGCGGCATTCAAACCACCGGCGGCGGCACAACGTACGCGTATGACCTTACAATAAGCACAAGCGGTTCCTCGGCGGCGGCGATACGCTCCGACCGCGGCGGCGGCACGGTTGTGGTTGACGGCGGAACGTATACATCAAACGGCTATAATTCACCCGCTATATACTCGACGGCGGATATTACCGTTTCAGACGCGGAGCTTACCGCGAATAATTCCGAGGCGCTTGTAGTTGAGGGCGCGAACTCGATAAATCTTACCGACTGTATTGTTTCGGGAAATATGGACGATGAAATGGGTTCAAGCTCCGATGAGAATGTGCATAACGTGATGATTTATCAGTCGCAGTCCGGCGATGCCGCCACGGGAACGTCATATTTCACAATGACCGGCGGCACGCTTACGAGCAACAACGGCGACGTGTTTTATGTTACAAATACCGACGCGGTAATTTCGCTTTCCGGCGTTACAATAGTAAACAATGACGATGAGGGCGCGCTTTTCACGATAAGCGGCAACAGCGCGTCGCATAACTGGGGAACGGCGGGCGAAAACGGCGCGACGGTTACGCTTACGATTGACAATACCGAGCTTGAGGGCGATATTAATGTCGATACCGTATCTACGCTTGACCTGAGCTTAACGGGCGGCACAGAATTTACCGGAACGGTAAACATATTCGAAAACGCGGACGGCGGTACAGCCGTTGACGACAATGCTGTCGTAACCATCGACGAGGACAGCACATGGACTCTTACCGGAAACTGTGTGATAACGAGCCTTACAAACAACGGAACGATAAATTACAACGGATACACAATAACCCTTGCCGACGGCACGGAGCTGAGCGGCGACAGTGATGACAGCGGCAGCAGCACCGAGGACGGTAATACCGACGGTGACACCGACGGCAGTGATACCGCAACTGAGATCACAGACGTATCTGTTACAGAGAGCACCGACGGCTTAACAGTGACGGTTGAGGCGCAAAATCCCGAGAACGGCATTATTATCGCCGCAGGCTACGCGGACGGAGTGCTTATTGACATTGCCGAGGCAGAGGACGGCACGGCTTTGCTTTCGCAGGATTGTGAAAAGGTTAAGGTGTTTATCTGGGACAGCCTTGACGGAATGAACCCTTTGTGTACGGCATATACCTCGGAGTAATATAATAATAAAACAGCTCTTGAAAAGCACCGATTCTTTGACCGGTGCTTTTTGCATTGCCGAAACGCCGCTGTTGTTGCCTTTTTCTACAATATACTTGACGATATGAGCAATTTTTGTTAAAATTATATTAATAGTTATAATTAGGAGGAAATACATAATGAAAAAACTAATGCTCGGAAACGAAGCGGTTGCGCGCGGCGCCTATGAGGCGGGCGTGAGCGTAGTTTCCTCATATCCCGGTACTCCGAGTACCGAGATTACGGAAAATATTGTAAAATACGATGATATTTATGTCGAGTGGGCGCCTAACGAAAAGGTTGCGGCTGAGGTCGCTATAGGCGCGTCAATCGCGGGCGCGAGAAGTATGTCGTGTATGAAGCACGTCGGACTTAACGTAATGGCGGATCCGGTATTCACTGCGAGCTACACGGGCGTGAACGGCGGACTTGTGCTTTGCGTCGCGGACGACCAGGGTATGCACTCGTCGCAGAATGAGCAGGATTCCCGCCATTATGCAAAGGCGTCGAAGATACTTATGCTTGAGCCGTCGGACAGCGGAGAGTGCAAGGACTTCACTAAAAAGGCGTATGAGCTTTCGGAGAAGTACGACACGCCCGTATTTTTAAGACTTTCGACGAGGGTATCGCATTCGCAGAGCCTTGTTGAGGAGGAAGAAAGGGCAAATGTGCCGTTAAAGGATTATGAAAAAAATCCGCAGAAATATGTTATGATGCCGGGTAACGCGATAAAGCGCCATGTCGTGGTTGAGGATAGAATAGCGGCGCTCAAAGAGATGTCCGACAGCTCCTCTCTTAACAGAGTTGAGGAAAACGGTTCAAAAATCGGCGTTATCGCGGGCGGTATCGCGTATATGTACGCGAAAGAGGCATTGGGCGATAAGGCGGATTTCCTCAAAATAGGCATTGTTTATCCGCTGCCGGAGCAAAAAATTAAGGATTTCGCGGCAAAGTATGATAAGGTGTATGTAATAGAGGAGCTTGACCCCGTGATAGAGGAATATTGCAGGAGCATTGGCGTTGACGTAATAGGCAAGGAGGTATTCACCTTGCAGGGCGAATACACGCCGTCAATGATAAAGAAGGCTGTTTTAGGTGAGGACGCGCCCGAATTTGACGCGGTTGACGAGCCTATACCCGTGCGTCCGCCGGTTATGTGCGCCGGCTGTCCGCACAGAGGCACGTACTATGTGCTTAAAAAGCTGGGATTGGTTGTTTCCGGCGACATCGGCTGCTACACTCTCGGCGCGACCGCGCCGCTGCAAAGCGTTGACACTACAATATGTATGGGTGCGTCGATAAGCGCGGCTCACGGCATGGCAAAGGCAAGGGGTAAGGAGTTTAATAAAAAGCTTGTATCCGTAATCGGAGATTCCACATTTATGCATTCGGGAATTACCGGACTTGTTGACATAGTTTACAATAAGGGCAATAACACGGTCATTATCCTTGACAACTCAATCACCGGTATGACGGGACATCAGGACAACCCGACCACCGGCTACACGATACGCAAGGAGGAAACCAAGCAGGTAAATCTGATAACGCTTTGTAAATCAATAGGCATTGATAACGTGGTGGTAGCCGACCCGTTTGATGTTAAGAGCTTTGAAAGGGTTGTAAAAGAGGAAGTCGAGAGGGAAGAGCCGTCCGTTATCATAGCGCAAAGACCGTGCGCGCTTCTTCCGAATATGCGCAAAAAATATTCGGGACACTGCAAAATCACGGATAAGTGCAGGAAGTGTAAAATGTGTATGAAGCTCGGCTGTCCGGCAATTTCACTTGACGGAGATACGGTAAGAATCGATACAACTCAATGCAACGGCTGCGGACTATGCACCAATGTATGTCTGTTCGGCGCGATAGAAAAGGAGGACTAAGACGATGAACATAATGATAGTCGGAGTAGGCGGTCAGGGTACGCTCCTTGCGAGCCGAATTTTAGGCAAGGTGGCAATTAAAGAGGGCTATGACGTTAAGGTGAGCGAGGTTCACGGAATGAGCCAGCGCGGCGGCAGCGTTGTTACATATGTAAAGTACGGCGAAAAGGTTTATTCGCCTATCATAGACCGCGGCGAGGCGGACTTGATTTTGGCGTTTGAAATGCTTGAGGCAATGCGTGCGCTGCCGTACCTGAAAAAGGGCGGCAAAATGATAGCCAACACGCAGCAGATGAACCCTATGCCCGTAATAACGGGCGCGATGGAATACCCCGAAAACATAAAGGAAAAGCTCGAAGCTAAAATTAATTTGCAGGCGGTGGACGCTCTTTCCATAGCGGAAAAGGCGGGCACAATAAAGGCGGTAAACGTGGTTCTTATAGGACTTCTTGCAAAAAGTATGGACGTGGATAAGCAGATTTGGATAGACACCATAAAGGAAACGGTTCCAGAAAAATTCACGGAGCTTAATTTGAAAGCGTTTGAGATGGGATATGAATTAAAATGACCGGTAAAGAAATAATCTTATGGGGCGCGGTTGTGGTAATCGCTTGGGCGTTTATCATAACGGTGTTCATCAAAAACAGAAAAAAATAGAAAAGGAGATGTAGAAAATGGAGAGGTATTTTCAGCCGGAAATCGAAACGATGGAGCGTTCCGCTATCGAAACGCACCAGCTTGAAAAACTCAAATGGCAGGTAAAGCGAGTTTATGAAAATGTGCAGATGTACAGGGAACGCATGGACGACGCGGGAGTAAAGCCGGAGGACATAAAAAGCCTTGAGGACTTGTCTAAGCTGCCGTTCACGACAAAGCAGGATTTGCAGGATTATTACCCGTTTCAGCTGCTTGCGGTACCGAAGAGGGATATTGTAAGAATACAAGCGTCGTCGGGAACCACGGGAAAGCAGATTGTTTCGGGCTACACCCGCGCGGACCTTGACCAGTGGGCAACCGGATTCGCGCGTCAGCTTGTCGCGGCGGGCGGCGATAATACCTCTATCGTGCAGGTTTCCTACGGCTACGGCTTGTTTACGGGCGGCTTGGGCGCGCATCAGGGTGCGGAAAAGGTCGGCGCGATGGTAATTCCCACATCGTCCGGCAATACCGAAAGACAGATTCGGTTTATGTGCGACCTCGGCAGCACGCATCTTTGCTGTACGCCGTCATACGCGATGTATCTCGGCGAAACGGTAAAGGAAATGGGCGTAAAAAATCGCCTTAAGCTGAAAGCGGGCATATTCGGCGCGGAGCCGTGGACGGAGGAAATGCGCAAGCAGATTGAGGAGGCACTCGGAATAAAGGCGCACGATGTTTACGGACTCACGGAAATCATGGGACCGGGCGTTTCGTATGAGTGCGGCGTTCAGCAGGGAATGCACATATGCGAGGATATGATTATTCCGGAGATTATAAATCCCGACACGGGCGAGGTACTGCCGCCGGGTTCGTTCGGCGAGCTTGTCCTAAGCACGATAACCAAGGAGGGACAGCCGCTTTTGCGCTACAGAACGCGCGACCTCTGTACGCTTGATTACAGCCAGTGCGAGTGCGGAAGAACGCACGTCAGAATGAAAAAGCCGGCGGGAAGAACGGACGATATGCTTATTATAAGAGGCGTAAACGTGTTCCCGTCGCAGATAGAGGAGGTTCTTTTAAAGAACAGTATCGAGGTGTCGCCGAACTATCAGATTATAATCGACAGAGTTAATAACACCGATACCTTTGATATTAATGTGGAGCTTAGTCCCAAATTTAACGGCGACGTTGAATCGGAAAAGAAAAAGCTTGAAACCCAGCTCCGCTCAATGCTCGGCATCGGCGCAAAAGTACACCTTCTCCGCCCGAAATCAATCGTAAGAAGCGAGGGCAAAGCAAAACGCGTGATAGATAACCGTAAATTGCATGATTAAATTGAATATTAAAAAACACAATGCGCGGAGAAAATCAATTCTCCGCGCATTGCTTATATAAGGACCAATTATGAGAAAATAGCTTGTTTATGTTTATTGGGCGTTATGTAATAACGTTCAAGAAACGAGTAGGTTATTCGTTTGAAAGGCACAGACGTATGTTTATACTTCAAGCCTTGAAAACGGATAAGATACGAAGTTTATTGCACGTTATTTGCCCCATGATACAAGTACCATTGCAATATCCCTCGAGTCAATCTTACCGTCACGGTTAAGATCATGGCATAGATATTGAGCAATATAGCTCTCTGACGGGCTTTCTTTTTCATCATCGGCAGCCGTGTAGCCGAAGTAGGACGTAACCGCCGACAGGTCGTAAAGATCAATTACACCGATGTTTACAATATCACCCGCAAGGAATGTTATATCCGTCTCTGTGTCGCTGTCCTCAACGCCGTCAACCGTTATAACAGGGTGAGTTGCCTCGTCCATAGGGTTATTCCACACATTCACAGTTACATCTTTTGCGCCGGAATCCGGACGTACGCTTGTCTGGTATTTTCTGTAGCCGCTGCCGGTGAATGTCAGCTCTGTACTGTAACCCGCCGCTATGGTTGTTGTCATAATATAGCCGTAATAATCATAGCCGTCGTCCGGAGTTACGTATGTCACATTAGTATTGTCGGAGCCGAGGTCAAATTCCGTATCGGGGAAGTATGTATCAACCAAATTATTCACCGCGACCTGCATATCGGTGTATGCCGCCGTTTGTGAATAAACCCTGTTCGGGAACATTACGTTTATTGTAAGATTTACCGAATCCGGAATTATTTCGTTTTCGTCCGTGTCAAGATAGAGCTTTTCTTCCTCGTCTGACGCGCCTGTCGCGGTCGCGTCATATACAAAATATGTCAAAATACCGTCGCCTGAGTTGCATACCACCTGATTGGAGTCATAGTCGGTATCGAAGCCGAGCGAATACTTGCCGACGCCGTTTATGGTGATAGTGCCGAGAATTATATTCTCCGCCGTTATAGTGCTGCCCTCGTCAACGCTCAAAGCAAAGCCGCCGTTATAATTATCCGTAACCATATTTATGCCGCTGCTCGGTGTGAGCGTAATCGCGCTCAACGATGTTATATCGCAGTCTTCGCCGCTCTCGTTTGTGCTGTTTAGCTTAAACTTAAGCTGCGCCGATGTGAAATTCTTAATCAGCGATCTGTTTTCGCCGCCGTTAAGAACAAGGCTGTACTCACCGGGGATAGGATTGTCGTCCGCGTCGGTGATGGGCTCAAGCGTTACATAAATATTGTCCGCGTAAGCCGCAGCAAGCTGAACCACGTTGGTCGAGCTGTTTATAATTCTGTAAAGCGTGTCGTCACTTGTGAATTGCGCACTGTAATCGGTGTCGTTCGTGCCGGTTACATCTATATAGGTATATTCAACAGTTTCACCGCTTCCCGCGTCTACATAAGTGTCGGTCGGCTTTACTGCCGTAGTTACGCCTACCAACCCCGTGAATGAATCGCCTATTGTAATCTTTTTGCCGTCCTTTTTGATGTATACGTTGTTGTCATTGTCACTGTTATCGGTATTATCTGTAACATTTGATGTTCCCGCAAGTGTAAACGTACCGCCCTGAATATACACCGCCGCCATAATCTGCTACATTGTCTGATACTTCGGTATTTGTAAGCGTAACGGTGTTGTTTGCATATATACCGCCGCCCTGAGAATTATTGCTGCTGTCTATTTTATTTTCGGTTATGCTACAGTTGGTTGCGGTAAATTCTTTTTCATATGCGTAAACGCCGCCGCCTCTGTTGCTTGCACTATTTTGGGTTATTGTGACATTTTCCATAGAAGTTGTCGAATCGTTGTCTAATGCCACACCGCCGCCGTTGCCGTTTGTTGATTTATTGTAGCTGATTGTGCCGCCGGTCATAGTTGTAGTTCCGCCGTAGCTGTAAATACCGCCGCCGTCATCTGTTGATGTATTGCTGGTTATTGTGCCATCGGACATTGTAAATTTTCCATATTCATCTGCATACACACCCCCACCGTTAGTTGCTTTATTGCCGCTGATTGTGCCGTTACCCATGGTAAATGAGCCATAATCATAAAAATCTCCATAGATATAGACACCACCGCCCTGTGTTGCGCTATTGCCACTGATTGTGCCGTTATCTATTTCAAATTCGCATTCATTACCAATATCCACGCCGCCGCCACCGCTTGTAGCTTCATTATCTCTTATAGTGCCGCCGGTCATAGTTAAAGTTCTTGAATCACTCATTGAAATTCCGGCACCGTTATATGCTTTGTTTTTATAAATTTCACCGCCGCTTATGCTAAACTTTCTAGTATTACCGCCGGATACACTAATACCGCCACCGGTTCCTGCTGTATTGTTGTCAATTTTACCGCCGGATATTTCAAGACTGCCTTCAGTATCCACGCCACCACCGCTGTGGGTTGCTGTATTGTGGTCAATCTCGCCGCCGGACATGACGAATAAGCCATAAGAGTCAAATATACCACCACCGTATTGTGCAGTATTGTTGTCAATTTCACCGCCTATCATTGTAAATGTGCAGTTTCCATATATACATATACCACCGCCTCTGATTGCGGTATTGCTGCCGATTGAACCGTCGGACATTGATAATGAGCCTTTACTATATACACCGCCACCACCTTCTGTGGTGCCATCACCTTCTGCGGTATTATCGCTGATTTCGCCGCCGGTCATTTTAAATGTGCCGTCACTGTCTACATACACGCCGCCGCCGTCGCTTGTTGCTGTATTGCCGCTGATTGTTCCGCCGGTCATGGTAAAAGTACCAAAATCGCCCATAAATATACCGCCGCCATAAGTTGCGCTGTTGCCGCTGATTGTTCCGCCGGATATTGCAAATCCTTCGCTGTCACAATATATACCGCCGCCATAGGTTGCACTATTGTTGGTTATAGTGCCGCCGGTCATTGTCATCGAAGCATTTCCACCTGAAAGTAGATATACACCGCCGCCGTATGTTCCGCTGTTACCGCTTATAGTGCCGCCGGTCATTTTAAGCAGACCGTAATCATTGATATATACACCGCCGCTACCTCCTCCTGTAATAGCACCGCCGCCGGCTCCATCGGTAAGAGTTAATGTACCGGTGCATTCGGGACCTCCGCCTATTTTTATAACATATCCGGCAGCACCGTTTTTATCTATATCATATCCGTTCAAATCAAGAGTAACAATATCGTACTCGTTTATTTCAAGAATGCCATATGCACTCGTATCCCAATCAGCGAGTAATTTAATTTCAGCTGAAGTGTTTTTATAATTGTTTGAATCACCGATTGATGTAGCCGCTGTCCATGCATCGTCGATAGTGCTATATTCAACAGGGGTCTGTTCTACACCCTCTAATGTAACGGTAACCTCCGCCACATTTGTCGCGAACGCGATTGTCGGCAGCAGGGAACATACCATCGACAGAGCCACCAAAGCCCCTAAAAATTTTTTCTTCATAAGCTATTCCTCCCAAAAGATATATAATTTTGATATTTTGATACGCACGCATTTTTTAGAAATAAAAAAAGTGCGTTTTCATCCGAAAACGCACTTAAAAATGCGATGCTCGGATTGTTACCACACAATTCTTAACATATCAAAATTATACACTTTCAAAAAGGCGCAACTACGCGCAGCGAACAGCATAATGTATTTTTTATATTGGAGCATGCACTTTTAACGTATGTCAAAAATACATTACGCTGCGATTTGCGCAAAAACTGCACAAAAATAATATTAAGAATTATGTGGTAAAAATATAAT
>JAJQAT010000056.1:3517-9421 GCA_021203665.1 Bacillota bacterium | reverse complement strand
GGAATATTTTATTTTTTAGGAAAATGTGTCAACTATCATTGACGTTTATACAGTATTATTATGGTAAATTTTCGCATTATAGTTGACTTAAAATAAAGTTTGTGTTAGAATATAATATTAGATAGGATTGCACAAAATTATTTAACATCATAGGAGGCGGCATCATGAACATATCAGCAAACCTTAAAGCTATAGAGATGATAAAAGGAGAAATCATCTCGGAAATAGCGAATCTTTACAAAACACTTGCCGATTACGACGAAATAGGCGAGTATGAGAATGTAATCAACGAGATAGCGACCGTTATAGCAATGGACTACATATTGGCAAGACGGCTCGGCGTAAGCTTCGCGGGAATCGACAATAAAATTACCGAGCTGCTTACCATCGGAGAGGAGAACGGAAACGAATTGGAAATTGAGTTTTCCGATATGTCCGAGCTCAGAAAGTACTTGAAAAGCCGTTAGACTTAAAAGCGCGTATTCCGCGTTCGGAGGGACACATGAAGAAATATTACGGGCAGATAACAAAAACCTTTTTAAGAACAGCGTTTTTTGCCGCGCTGATTTTGATTATCGGCGGAATCCTTGTATATTTTGCCAAGGCTCCGCTTATCGGAATCGCCGAGGCTGTTATCGGCGCGCTTATACTTGCAGCCGTCGCGGTATTCGCGAAAAAAAGGAAGAAATGCACCAATAATTACCTAAATATTTTAGCCAAAAGCTCAAATTCAATCTCGGCGAATCTTATGGGCTCTTTTCCGATACCCGTAATTGTGGCGCAAATTGACGGCTCCGTTTATTGGTATAACGAAAAGTTTTCCGAGTTTTTTTTTAACAAGGATTTATTCGGCGCGAAGATTGACAGCGTCATATCCGATATAAAATGGGGAGAGATTTTGAAATCCGCCTCGCATTACGAAAAGAATATAAAAATAGGCGACAACAGATACCTCTTGATTGCAACAACCATAAGAAACCGCAATATTCCATCCGCCGAGGATGAGGACAAGGTGTCCGTATATATTTACCTTATCGACAAAACGGAGGAGACAAAGCTCCAAAGGATGTACAATAATGACAAGACCGATATTGCGATAATAAATATCGATAATTACGACGATGTTCTTCAGCGCGTAAACGACAGCGAACAGCAGCATATTCTTATTCAGATAAGACGCTGTGTGAACGAATGGGCGGCTGAGGCAAATTCACTTGTGAAAAGCACCGACCGCGACAGATATTATGTGCTTTTCGAGCATCGCTACCTCGCGGAGTATGTCGGCAAAAAATTTGATATTTTATATAAGGTCAGAAAGGTCGGCGAGGATATAAAGCTTCCCGTCAGCATCAGCATAGGCATAGGCACCGGCGGAAATCTTACCGAAAACGACGCTTACGCACGCAGCGCGCTCGATATGGCGCTCGGACGCGGCGGCGACCAGGTAAGCATAAAGGACGATACGCAGTATAAATTTTACGGCAGCAAGGCGAGAGATTACGAAAAGAGCACAAGGGTTAAAACAAGAGCCACCGCCGTGGCGTTAAAGGATTTCATCAAAAATTCGGACAAGGTTATCTTTATGGGACATTCCGGCGCGGATTATGACAGCTTCGGCGCGGCTATGGGCTTGCAGCGCGCGGTGCGCGCCCTTAATAAAAAGCCGTATATTATTTATGATAATAATTCGCCCGCGATAAAGATACTTTATGATGATTTAAAGGTACTTTCCGAATACAAGGGAATGTTTATAAGCGGCGATGACGCGCTTGAAATACTCACGCCGGATTCGCTTGTTGTCATTCTTGACACCCACCGCCCGTCTATGCTGCCGTGTCCGGCACTGGCGGAAAGAGCGGCGAAGGTTGTGCTTATAGACCACCACAGACGCTCTACTGATTTTATAAGCCCTTGCTCGCTTGTTTATCACGAGCCCTATGCGTCCTCAACGTGCGAAATGGCTACGGAGCTGCTTGAATATATGAATTTGGGCAGCGCACTGACCTCCGAGGAGGCTGAATCTATGTATACCGGTATTCTTATGGACACAAAGAATTTCATCGTCAAAACGGGAGTAAGAACCTTTGAGGCGGCATCGTATTTAAGAAGGCTCGGACTTAACACGGTCGATATAAAAAAGCTGTTCAACGTGAGCAAGGAGGATTACGACCGCAGAGCCGATATTGTGAAAACCGCGCGGGTTGTCGCGCCGCATATCGCCGTCGCTTTGACGTATGCAAAATTCCCGAATATAAAGGTAATAGCATCGCAGGCAGCTGACGAAATGCTGAACATCACCGGCATATACGCTTCAATAGTCGTATATCCGCTCGATAACAGCGTCGGCTTAAGCGCGAGGTCGCTCGGCGATATTAATGTTCAACTTATAATGGAATATTTGGGCGGCGGAGGCCACAGCACGGTTGCCGGCGCGCAGATTAAGGACAGAAGCGTTGACATGGCGGTGGATGATGTAATAAACGCGGTAAACGAATATTTGAAAAGCAACGATAACTAAAGAAACGGAGGATATATCATGCAGGTTATATTAAAAAAGGACGTCAAGGGACAGGGTCAAAAGGGACAAATGGTAAATGTTTCCGACGGCTACGCGAGAAATTACCTTTTGCCGAGAGGTCTTGCCGAGGTTGCGAGCAAGGCAAACATAAACGTAATGAAGGGTAAGCAGGAATCTCTTGAATACAAGAAAAAGAAGGAGCTTGAGGAGGCAAACGCCATAGCGGACAAGCTAAAGGAGGTAAAGGTTGTTATAAAGGCAAAGGCGGGGGATAACGGAAAGCTTTTCGGCTCCGTAACCTCAAAGGATGTTGCCGAGGCGCTTACCATGCAGCATCATATAAAGCTTGACAAAAAGAAATTTGTAATGCCGGACGGCATTAAGGCATTGGGAACAACGGTTGTTGACGTAAAGATATACACAGGCGTAACGGGCAAGCTGAGCGTCGTTGTGGAGCAGATGTAATTTTGGAGGTAGACTAATGGCGGATGCACCGGCGCCGATTGATGTAATCGGCAGAGAATTGCCGTACAGTCAGGATGCGGAGCTTGCGGTTATAGGCAGCGCGCTCACAAATCCTCACAGTGTGGCGGAATCGGCTGAAATTGTTAAGCCGTCCGATTTTTACTTTCCGCAAAACAGAGAAATATATTCGGCAATACTTGAGCTGTTCAACGAAAATCTCGCGATAGATTTTATTACCGTGTCAAACAGGCTCAGCCAAAATGATAAGCTTGAAGCTGTCGGAGGTATAACATATCTCAGAAACGCCGCCACAAATGTGCCGACCACGCGTCACGTTACGTATTATTCTTCCATTATAAAGGATAAGGCGACGCTAAGGGCGCTGATTCAAAGAGCAAACGCTATTTCCGATATGGCATACAGCGAATCTGATAAGGTTGAAAGAGTCGTTGACCAAGCGGAACAGCTGATTTTTGATGTTTCGGCATCGCGCGAAAGAGGCGATATACTGCCCGTAAGCGAGATTTTCCTGGGAAGCTATCAGGAGATTGTGGAAAGCGCGACAAGTCAGGGCGGAATCACCGGACTTTCAACCGGCTTTGACGAGCTTAACAGGCGCACCGGCGGATTTCACGGCGGCGAGCTTATTCTCGTAGCCGGACGTCCGGGTATGGGTAAGTCAAGCTTCGCGGTTAATATCGCGGAGTATGTAAGCATTGCCGAAAAGAAAACGGTGGCGATTTTCAACCTCGAAATGCCGAAAGAACAGATTGTAAACCGTATAATTTGCTCACAGGCGCTTGTTGACTCCAACAAGATACGCACCGGCGACATAACGGGTGAGGATTGGGAAAAAATAGGCTCTATAGTCGATAAGGTTTCATCGGCACCGCTGTATATTGACGATACCGCGTCCATAACGGTCTCCGAAATACGTGCAAAGTGCCGAAGATTAAAGCAGACAAAAAATCTTTCGATGGTGGTTATCGACTATCTTCAGCTTATGCAGTCAAGCGGACGCGCGGAGAACAGGCAGCAGGAAATTTCCGAAATATCGCGCTCGCTTAAAATTCTCGCAAAGGAGCTTGCAATTCCAGTTGTCGCGCTTTCTCAGCTTTCGAGAGCCAGCGAGTCAAGAAGCGATAAGCGTCCGGTGCTTTCGGATTTAAGAGAATCGGGAGCAATAGAGCAGGACGCGGATATAGTAATGTTTCTTTACAGGGACGATTACTATAAGGAGGACACCAACGAAAAAAACATTGCCGAATGCAGAATAGCGAAAAACAGAAGCGGAGAAACAGGCACATTTAAGCTTGGTTGGAACGGCAAATACACAAAATTCTCGAATTTGGAGTTTGCCGTTAAGGAAGAGTAATGATTTTAAATATAATCAGAAAAACAATAACCGAATACAATTTGCTCGAAAGCGGCGACAGGGTTCTTGTCGCGCTCTCGGGCGGCGCGGACAGCGTATGTCTAACTCACGCTTTGCGCATTATGAGCGGGGAGTTGGGCATAGAATTGTATACTGCGCATTTAAACCACGGAATACGGGGCGAAGAGGCTGTGCGCGATGAAAAATTTGCCAAGGAATTTTCCGAGTTGCTCGGACTGCGCTGCTTTTTGAAAAGTGTCGATATTCCAGAAGATGCAAAATGCCTCGGCGTGTCGGAGGAAACGGCGGGCAGAAAAGCGCGTTATGAATTTTTCGCGGATGTATGCGGAAAATATAATATTAATAAAATCGCTACCGCGCACAATAAAAACGACAATGCCGAAACGCTTGCTATGAATTTTATGCGCGGCGCGTCTCTCAAAGGTCTTTGCGGCATACCGTATAAGCGCGGAAATATTATACGTCCGCTGCTTGACGTATGCAGGGAGGATATTGAAAAATATTGCGCCGATAACGGTCTTGAATATATGACCGACAGCACAAACCTCACGGACGATTATACGCGCAATAAAATACGGCATATACTTTTGCCGCTTATACAAAAGGAATTTAACTCAAATTTTATAAGCACCGTTACGGATAATTCCTCGATTATAAAAGAGGACAACGATTACCTTGAGGCAAAGTCGGCGGAAGCATATTCCCAAATTGTAAAAAACGGAACGGCGCAAATATCGGAGCTGCTGTCGCAGGATATTTCGATAGCGCGCCGCGTTGTAAGATATATGCTCGCGGATGTGTATAACGGACTTGGCGATATATCCTCGGGATATGTAAACGATATTTTGGAGCTTGCGAAAGGGCGCAGCGGCACAAAAATAGACCTTTCGGATAAAGTGATGGTCAGAAACGAATACGGCAAGCTGATTATTGAGAGAAATTTTGTCGGTGACACTCCCGATTTTGAATACCGCTTTTCCTGCGGCATCGGCGGCATAATCAAGGAAATGGGCAAGGAAGTCGTCATATCGCGCGCGAACAGCCGCCGCACCGACGGAGGAATATATCTCGGAGTTGCCCCGGACAAGGATATAATTATCAGAAACCGGCGCAGGGGCGATAAATTTTACCCGTCGGGAATGACGGGAAGTAAAAAGGTAAAGGAATATCTTATAGACAATAAAATTCCGCGTGAAAAGCGCGGCTCGGTGCCTATTATTGAGATTGACAAAAATATAGCCGCTGTCGGAAGCAGGGTTGACAGAAGATTTTTATTTAAAGACAGCGGAATTAAAATAGAGTTTAAGGATTTATAGGAGGTAGTGACTTGCAGAAAAGATTTAAGGGATTCGGAGTATGGATTGCAATGTTCATTGTTATATATCTGATATATATGATTTACATTGGCATATCAACATCGGAAATAGATATGGTTTACTCGGATTTTGTAAACAGCGTAAAAGCGGAACAGGTTACATCTATGGTTATTTCGGGAAATGAAGTGACGGCAACGCTCGCAAGCGGA
>JAJQAT010000056.1:0-3507 GCA_021203665.1 Bacillota bacterium | reverse complement strand
CAAGCGGACAAAACGCAAAGGTAACAATCCCGTCGTTGGATACGCTGCAAGCCGACGCGGGCGAGGAAATAAGCGAGCAAATGGCTAACGGCACTTTGACGCAGGAGGCTCACGAAAATAAAATATCGTGGACGGTAATAACCAATATATTGATGATTGTGGTTGTTGTCGTAATATTTTTCTTCGGATTTTTGCGCCGCGGCGGAGGCGGCGCGGGAAATTTCACAAGGAGCAGAGCAAAGCTCAATGTGAATAATACGCGCGTCACCTTTAAGGACGTGGCTGGAGCAGACGAGGAGAAAGCCGAGCTTGCCGAAATTGTGGAGTTTTTGAAAAATCCGCATAAGTTTTCAAGCCTCGGCGCGAGAATACCCAAAGGAGTGCTGCTTGTAGGCTCTCCGGGTACCGGTAAAACCCTTCTTGCAAAGGCTGTCGCCGGCGAGGCGGGAGTACCGTTCTTTTCGATAAGCGGTTCCGACTTCGTTGAACTGTATGTCGGTGTCGGCGCGTCGCGCGTCAGAGACTTGTTTGAACAGGCTAAGAAGAATAAGCCGTGTATCGTGTTTATAGACGAAATCGACGCCGTCGGCAGAAAAAGAGGCGCCGGTATGGGCGGCGGACACGATGAAAGAGAGCAAACCCTAAATCAACTGCTTGTGGAAATGGACGGCTTCGGAGAAAATGACGGAGTTATCATAATAGCGGCTACAAACCGACCCGATATACTTGACCAAGCGCTTTTAAGACCCGGACGTTTTGACAGACAAATTGTGGTGGATATGCCGGACTTAAAGGGCAGAGAAGCGATATTAAAGGTACATTCGGCTAAAAAGCCTTTGGCGAACGACGTTGATTTATCGGAGATTGCAAAAGCGACCGCCGGCTATTCGGGAGCCGATTTGGAAAATCTTATGAACGAATCGGCAATTTTCGCGGCAAGGAAAAACCATGTCGAAATTACCCGTCAGGATGTCGAGGACGCGAACATAAAGGTTATGATGGGAAGCGAAAAACGCTCTAGAGTAATTACGGATAAGGAAAAGAAGCTTACCGCGTTTCACGAGGCGGGTCATGCTGTGCTTGCTAAAATTGTTGATAAAACCTCACATATTCATAGAGTGTCAATCATTCCGAGAGGAAGAGCCGGCGGATACACGATGTATATTCCCGACGAGGATAAAATGTACACGTCTAAAAATGAAATTTTGGACAGAATAATCATAATGCTCGGCGGAAGAGTCGCCGAGGCGCTTACTATGGACGATATAAGCACCGGCGCGTCAAATGATATTCAGCGTGCGACTGACCTTGCAAGACAAATGGTTACCAAATACGGTATGTCGGAATCCATAGGACCCGTTTCGTATGACGACGGCGGAGAGGTGTTTATAGGACGCGACTTCGCTCATTCCAAGGCGTATTCCGAGAAAACCGCCGCCGATATTGACGACGAGGTAAAGCATATTTTAACATTACAATACCAAAAAACAGAGCAAATTCTTACCGAAAATATGGAAGTACTTACACGCGTTGCAAATAAGCTGCTTGAAAAGGAAACTATAGACGGAATAGAATTTGAGGAATGTTTTAATACTATAGAAGGAGGAAATCAAAATGCAGATAACTAAGGAAACCTTAATAGGCGAGGCTTTGGAGATTAACAGCGGGATTGCTCCTATTCTTATGGGAATAGGTATGCACTGCCTCGGCTGTCCGGCGTCGCAGGGTGAGTCAATCGAGGACGCTTGCATGGTGCACGGCGTTGACCCTGACGAGCTTGTTAAAAAGATTAACGACTTTTTGGCGAAAAATTAAAAAAATGCTGTCGGTTTTGCGCCGACAGCGTTTTTTCTATAAGAGAGGATGATAGTCAGAGGGATTTACATTAATTCCGTACTTTGTAATTTCCAAATGAAGATGTGATTCGGTCACGTTATCTCCCTTGCTTTCGCCCACGGTGCCGATAACCTCGCCCGATTTGATTTCCTTGCCCTCGGTAAGGCTTTCGCTGTTTTCAAGCCCCATATATTTTGTCACAAAGCCCGCTGCGTGGGAAACGGTCACGCAAACACCCATAGCGTCCTCGGATACGGAATCGATAACGCCGTCCGCCGCCGCCTGCACGCTGCACCCGCTTTCCGCCGCGATGTCTATACCGTTATGCGTGCGCCAGTCCGACAATGCGCTGTTAAAAACAAGTGTGTCCGAATATTCGTCAAGTATTTCACCCGTTACCGGCATAATAAACACCGGCTGCTCCGCGGACACAATAATCGCCGTTTCCTCAACGTCGGGATTCTCCACCGCATATTCCTCGACATATTCCTCTGTAAGCTCATCCTGTACAGCGGCACTTACATCTTCAACCGTTTCGACGTCTTCAATCGAACCGGCGTCCTCGACCGAATCAACGTCTTCGACCGAACCGGCGTACACAGATGAAATATCCGCCGTATCATATACTGTCTCATCCTCCGTCGGCTCCGTTTGAGCGTACTCCTCCGATTCGGAGGAAAATACAGGCATTTCATCCGCATCCTCCGCGATTTCGGTGCTTATTACATTTGACGCCTTATCAGCTTGCCTTTCCGTGAAATATCCCGCAACACCTATCACTAATACACAGCAGCACAGCGCTATGTAAAAGCTCGGCAGCTTTCTCGCGTCTTTCTTCTGTTCTTGGTTCATTTTAAAACCTCCTGTTTCAGTTGTAGTATTTAGTATTGTTTCCTTAATTTGCTGTATTATCCCCGATTGCGGAAAAGAAAAAAAAAAAGCCTGCTTTGGCAAAAATTAAATTAAGAAAATATGAAAAATACTAGTCCCAACTATCAAAATAAATACTATAGAAGCTATACAAGAACGTAGGTGGTTGCTTGTGAGAATAGAAAAGCTCAACAGTGACAAAATTAAAGTGACTTTGACATCAGCCGATTTAATAAATCTTAATATAGATGTGGAACAGCTCGCGCCCGATTCAAAGGAGCTGCATACGTTCCTGTTCCATATAATGGAAACGATAAGGGAGGAAACGGGCTTTAATCCGTACAGCGGTCAGATTGTGGTGGAGGCGATGCCGTCAAGAGACGGGATTATTATCATTGTGAGCCGCCTTAAATCAAGCCCCGCAAAGGAGAGGATTAATAAATCGGCGGCGGTCAGGGTTAAAAAGAAAACGCCGGCGGGGACGGAAATATTTTATTTTGAAAGCTTTGACGATATGTGCGCGGCAATCACGGAGACGGACGAATGCTCCCTTGCCGCGGGCAGTCTGTATAAGCTCAACAACACATATTGCTTTACAATAAAAAACGAACCGAAGCATATGAAATGTATACATACCATGAATGAGTTTTCGGCGAAAAAATCGGCGTACCCGTTGCAGACGGCATATATCAAGGAGCACGGAAAGCTTATCGCAAAGGGAGACGAGCTTGTGAACATGGTTGATAAAATAAGACGGCTTATATAAAATTTTGCCGTTAATTTTCAAAAACACTTGCAAAG
>JAJQAT010000088.1 GCA_021203665.1 Bacillota bacterium | reverse complement strand
ACCTGTTCCCATGCCGAACACAGAAGTTAAGCTCCTTAACGTCGATGATACTTGGTGGGTGACTGCCCGGGAAAGTAGAAAGTTGCCGGAACGAAATCCGATAGCCTGACCGAAAGATCGGGTTATCGGCATTTACGGCTCGTTGGTCAAACGGTTAAGACACCGCCCTTTCACGGCGGTAATGCGGGTTCGATTCCCGCACGAGTCACCAAAAATAATTTAAGCAGCCTTTCACAGAAAAGGCTGTTTAATCTATCATATACTATTGACTATTATATATTTTTGTGATATTATATAGTCATTGATGCGGACCATTAGCTCAGTTGGTTAGAGCATCCGGCTCATAACCGGACGGTCCTAGGTTCGAGTCCTAGATGGTCCACCAGAATTTGGAAAAGACAGGTGCCCCAAGCATCTGTCTTTTTTTGTGCCGCCGTAAACAGCATATGCGCTAAATGGGGCGCAAAATCCCCGCGGGATGCACCTGCGGCGGGTTGTTTAATTTTTAGGCGGCGGGAGAATCCGCCGCCTAAAGCGTTTGAGTGTCGGGCATTGCCGTTTAATACAAGCGCGCTTAGACCTTATTTTGCCGGCGGTGCGCTTGATATTATTTTACAGACCTTCCACAAAATCCGCCACAACATCAATAAGCTGCCACGGCGCGAGGCTTTCCCTGTCACACAGGTCGGCAAGGCGCCGCGCCGCATCCTCATCTGCGGTAACGTTTGGTATATACTCATCCCCGCACCGGATTCCGTATACCGTCCTTTCCTCCCCGTCAATCAATACTTTCTCTTTCGTGACTTCGAACATTCTTTTTTCTCCCTTTCGTTTAAATTTTTAGTGAGCGTCGCTCAATATCTATATTATACATTTTTTGGCTTGTAAATACAATAGTTTATTTGATTTGTAAGAATTATGTAAATAAAATTACTGTTTTTGTAAAGAATGACACGTTATTGTAACATTTATTATTTTGAATATAGTATTAAACACTCAATTTGGAAAATCAAATGCACAGAGTCCGGTTGGGATTTAAACGCTTGAATAATGCTTTAATGCAATTGACTATCCATGTGAAATATGCTATAATTAAATATAATATAAGGAAGATTTACCGGAAACACATAACAAATGAGCGAGGAGGAAAAATGAAAGGATACAATGTTTTTATTTCTTACAGAGGAAACGGGAACGGCGGTTTTCTTGGCAAGGAAATATACACAGATTTAAAATATTGCAAAAGTGAAGCGGCGCAAACACCTATTTGTCCGTTTTTCGCGCCCGCGTGCATACAAAAGGGAGACGATTATAAAAGGGTAATAGCGGAAACAATCAGATCTGTTTCCTGCGTAATATTGATTTTGAGTCCGGGTTTTTTTGAAGGCTGTACCGAAAAGGACGATATGGTGAGATTTGAATTGCAGGAGGCTTTGAAAAATCCGGTAATTTCGTTTATTCCCGTGGTAATGGAAGGCTTTAAATTTGAAAAGGAGGTTTCCGTAATAGAGGGCTTATTCTCGGACGATGAAATTTACCGTTTTAAGCACATAAACGCGATTAACCATCACGGTGTTTATGACTTTAACACGGAGGCGGACGTGCTGCCCGCAGTTCGCAAGGCTATCGAAGAATGCAACACCAATGTTGCGGCGAACAAGGCGTCAAACGTGATTTTTGATTTCGCCAATTTCACGCCCGCGGAGGGCAGGAAAGTGCTTTTCGGCAATTATCCGCAACGACTTTTGAAGGATCAAAATCTTATTCATAGAATATATGAGGGATTGGCTACAACAGAAACAAAAAAGAAGGACAAAAAATACGAGTACGGCGGAGAAAGCTATTATAATATTTCAAGCAGCAGCTTTAATAAAAGGGTTTTTGAAACGGAAATAGCGGACAATTCACATAACTTTTATATTGTTCAGCCTATTCGATGGATTGAAATATTTACCTCCGAAAAATATTCGGTGCTGATTTCGCACGATATTATTGACGCGGAGCGCTTTAACATTGACAGGAACTCACATAGGACAAGCAATGAAAATGAATATCTTCCTCCAAATGATTGGGCAGTTTCGTCAATCAGGCGTTGGCTTAACAATGATTTTTATTATGAGGCGTTCAGCGAATCGGAGCGCAGCGTTATACAGTACGCACAAATCGGCAATAACAAGGAATCCTGTTATCCTGAGTTTGCAAGGGAAAGACCGGATACCACCGATAAGGTTTTTTTGGTAAGTCACAAGGAAATTTATATGTCCCGAAAGGGCGTCGCGAGAGTGAGCGATTACGCGAAGGCTAAGGGCGCTTATTCAAGCACAAGCGCGACAAGCGACGGGTACGGTGATTGGTGGACGCGCTCACCGGGGAATCTGGATGTGTCCGTTGAAAATGTTGACAGAAGAGGCTGTCTGGACGCATATCCCTTCTGTAATTATGTGAATGATACCGCCGCGGGAGTCAGACCCTGTATCATTGTGCCGAAAAAGGAATTGAAATATGATTATTAAAGAATTGGAAATAAAAAATCAAAAGGCATTAAGCGATCTTATCGATGAAATCGAGGAGACTCTTGAGAGCGGGGAATATTGGCTTCCGATAAACGATATTTCCAGAGAGCATTTTTTTGATAAGGAATGGACGCGGTTTTACGGCGCGTTTGAAGACGGGGAGCTTATAGCCGCGGCGGGTCTCTTCCTTAACCCGCACGAGTTTGGGGAAAGCTTATCTCAGCTCGGCGATGCCGCGCCGCTGATAAATATGACGGCGGAAATCGGACGCGCAATGGTTAAGCCGGCATACCGCGGCAAAAATATTCTTTTGGATATTAATAGACGCATAACGGAGGAAGCCGCGCGGTTGAATAAGGCGTATCTCATCGCCACAATTCATCCGAATAATATGCCCAGTCAAAGATCGTTCATGAGATTGGGAATGAAAAGGATGCTTACATACAAGAAAAGCTGCGGATATATAAGAGATATTTATCTTATGGAGATTTAGCTTAATGAATATAAACGCTCGGTTTTGCCAAAAGCGGTGTCCGAACGGGAGATTGTCTGCGCATTTCCCGTTTCCCGATGCCGTTTTTTATTTCTCGATTGCCGTAAAAGTTTTTATTTAAATTTTACACATTTTTAAAAATTGCATTATAAAATAATATTGTATATCGCGGCGGGATGTGCTATAATTATATGATAAGATTAGAGTATGCGGCTATTATGCGCGATATTCAGAACGGGAAGGCTCAATATGAAAATAACAGAATCGATGATAAAAAAATCCTGTTCCTCCACCATTTACAAGAGAGGGCTTGAATATTTCAAGGAGGGCAGAGTACACCTGCGCAAACGCGAGGAAAATCTGATAACCGCCGTTGTTGACGGAGAAGAGCTGTACAACGTGCGGGTAAAGCTGTCCGAAAACTCCGTTGAGGATTATTTTTGCACCTGCCCGTATTTTGAAACGATGGATTCCGTCTGCAAGCACATAGTCGCCGCGCTCAAACAGCGTCAAAAGGAAATAGACGAGGGCGCGGACTATATCGACGAGAATGATAAAATAGCGAAAACGCTTTGCGGTGAATTCGCCTCAAAAAAATACAGTAAAGAGACAATTTACGCCTCATTCACACTCCACATCAACAAAGCTCCGCATGGCGGCGCGGCATACTCGATGTCTATGGAGGTAAACGGAAACAAGCTGCGCGGCATAGAGAATTTTTTGGAAAGCTATTTGAAGAAACAGGAATTTAAATTTGACAGATATTCCTCATACAATCCGCTGACGGCGGAATTTCCCGCGCCGCAGGACGCGATAATTAAAATACTCGCGGAAACCTATGAAAGCCGCTCGGCGGACGCTCAAATGTATATGAAGGCGGCGTATCAGACGTCGTTCGGCTCGCTTGCGGCAAAGCGGATTTTTCCGCTGCTTAATCACGCGGATTTTTCGGTTGTGTTTGACGGAATGTCAATCGGCGCGGCGCGCATTATCGAGGATAATCCCGATATTATAATAGATGTGGACGCTTACGGCGGCGAAATAGATATGTCGGTCAGCGACAGGGGCTTTGCGCTTACGCGCGACGGCGAGTGGTTTTTGTATGAAAACACAATCTATCACACAAAAAGCGAGTGGCGCGAATATTTTATGCCGATATATAACGCGCTTGCCACCGAGGAGCGGACGCATATCAGCTTTAAGGGCGACAACACGATTTTGTTCGCGGCTCACGTGTTGCCGAATATAAGGAATAAGCACGGCGTAATCGCGCAGGGAATTGACGAGGTAATAGTTGATACAAAGCCGAATTTTGAGATATATTTTGATTATTCAAGGGGCGGAATAACCGCCGTTATAAAGGCGAATTACGGCAGTATTTCGCTGAGGCTGCCCGATGAGGGCAGCGGCGGCGGTAAAATCGTCGTGCGCGACTTTGATAGCGAAAACGATATAATGTCGTCGTTCGGGAGCTTTTCGCTGCTCAACGGAGTGTATTCGCTTTACGGCGACAGGGAAATATATATGTTCCTCTCGGATGAAATACCAGTTTTGCGGGATAAGGCGAAGCTGTATGCCTCCGACCGTTTCGCGGGACTTAAGATAACGGATAAGATAGACATTGCCGCGTCGGTAAAGTACGCGGCGGACGTGGATTTGCTTGAAGCGGATTTTGAAAGCAGCTTGTCATACGAGCAGATAAGCGGAATACTGAACGCGGTCAAGCTGAAAAAGCGCTTTTACCGTCTGCCGAACGGCAGCTTTGTGGATTTGGAGCACAGCTCTCAAAAGGACATATTCAACCTGCTTGACCAGCTTGATTTTTCCTATGAGGATATAAAAAACGGCGGCAAGGAGATTTCAAAATATCACGCGCTGTATTTAAACGCGGTCGGCTCGGTCAAAAAGGACAAAAGCTTTATTGAATATATAAACGACATAAAAAACAGGGAGCCCGTAATACCCGAATCTCTTGACAATGTACTAAGGGATTACCAAAAGGACGGAATTGCGTGGCTTACGCAGCTTTCGTATTTGGGATTCGGCGGAATACTCGCGGACGATATGGGCTTGGGTAAGACATTGCAGGTAATCGCCTATATACACGGCATTAGACCCGATAAGCCGGTTTTGATAGTCGCCCCGAGCGCGCTTACCTACAACTGGCAAAGCGAGATAAACAAGTTCACGCCCGACGCGTCGTCGCTTATTATAGACGGCTCAAAGGCGGACAGGGAAAATCTGATTAAATCGGTGAACGATTATGAATTTGTCATAACATCGTATCCGCTTTTAAGGCGTGATATAGCGCTGTATCAGGAGATAGAGTTCACCTACTGCTTTATAGACGAGGCGCAGCATATAAAAAATCCGAAAACGATGAACGCGCACAGCGTTAAGAAGATAAATGCGGAGCATAAATTCGCGCTCACGGGCACGCCCATAGAAAATTCGCTTACGGAGCTTTGGTCGATATTTGATTTTATTATGCCCGGGTATCTGTATTCCTCGCGCGAGTTCAGAAACAGATATGAAACGCCGCTTGTAAAGGACGGCGATTCAATGACGGCGAACAGCTTCCGCGCGAGAATAAAGCCGTTTATGCTCAGAAGAATGAAAACGGACGTTTTAAACGAGCTGCCCGAAAAGATAGAAAACACCATGTACGCGGAGCTTACAAAGGAGCAGAGGGATATGTATTCGGCGTATCTCGCGCTTGCGAAGGATAAAACAGTGCAGCTTTTGGGCGAGGGCGGACAAGGGAAAATGCGCATACTTACGCTTTTGATGCGCTTAAGGCAGATTTGCTGTCACCCGACACTGTTTGACGAGAATTATGACAAGGACAGTGGGAAATTAAATCTGCTTTTGGAGCTTGTGACGAACGCGGTGGATTCCGGACACAGAATACTTGTATTTTCGCAGTTTACATCGATGCTGTCTATAATACAGGAAAAGCTGAATGAAAACGGCATATCCGCCTTTTATCTTGACGGTCAAACTCCGTCCTATGAGCGGGCGGAGCTTTCCGCGCGGTTTAACGGCGGCGAGCGCGAGGTGTTCCTCATATCGCTTAAAGCGGGCGGAGTGGGACTTAATCTCACGGGCGCGGACACCGTTATACATTACGACCCGTGGTGGAATCCCGCCGTTACGGACCAGGCGTCCGACCGCGCCTACAGAATCGGGCAGACTAAGGCTGTTCAGGTTATACGTCTCGCCGCAAAGGGAACAATAGAAGAGAAAATACTTAAGCTTCAGGAGAACAAGAAAAATCTTGCGGACGACATCGTGCGTGTCAATACCGACACATTCAAGAATCTTTCGAATGAAGAAATTTTGTCATTATTCAGTTGACGGAGGTTAAAAAATTGGAATTCAGGGCGATACTAAATGACAAATACGACCTTGAAGATGAGGAAAGAAAAAAATTCACGCTCAAGCCGTGGCATAAAACCGTGATATATTTTTTGGTTATCGCGGCTGTTGTGAATATTCTTGCGGTCATTTACATTACAAGGAGTAATATTATATATTTTTGGGATAACGCGACCTATTGGGATATATCGAGAAAAATCGCGTCGGGCGCGCTCGGCGAGGGCGGCTTTTGGAGAAACGTGTATCAATCCGTAGGAACGGAGGACTATAACTATATCGCGGGCTTGCCGTCGGCGGCTGTGGCGGCGCTTTTCGGCGAGTCAAGGCTCGCGTATGTGCTGGGACTGGTAAATATGTACCTGATTCCGTCGTATATATTAATCTATCTGCTCGCTAAAAAGGTGAGCAAGGCGCCGAAGATAGCGGCGGCTGTCACAATACTGCTTTGCCCCGTTATGCTTTGCATTACGCTTCTCGGATTCGCGGACATCGGAGGAATTTTAATATGTCTTTTGTGCTTTAATTTGTATTACACAAAAAAGGGTCAAAAGGACGGCATATGGCGGTACGCGCTGATAGGAGCCTTGCTTGTGCTTTCAATGCTTTGGCGCAGGTGGTACGCGTTTTTCGCGGTGTCGTTTATAACGGCGATGCTTGCGGACTGCGTTCTGTTCCGGAAGAAATGGTATAAGCCGGCTTGCGCGATAGCCGTGGCGGCTCTGCTGCTTGTCGTGCTTTTCAGGGACTTCCTCATATACAGACTTATGAATGATTACGGAAGTCTTTACGCGGGATATAAATTTTCCGTCGGAACCGATTTTAAGCTGATAACCAGATATTTCGGCTTGATATTTGTCGGCGCGCTCGCCGTATGCTCGATAGTCGCCGGAGTAAAGAAAAAGGAAAACCGCACCGTGTTTATGTGGGTGCAGATTATAGTGTGCTTGTTTATGTTCCTGTCAACCCAGACGCACGGTCAGCAGCATTTGCTTTTGTATGTTCCGTCGCTTATAATGCTTACGCTTATAATCATAAAGCACATCACAAAGGAATGGATGCTTATAGGAATATCCGCGCTTGCCCTTGTACATTCGGTGAGCGTGTATCTTCCGCGCACTCAGCCTACGAATGTGCAGGAAATAAAGCATATGGCGCTGATACCGAATTTTTCGCTTTTGCCGGTGTCGCGCGGTGACACGGACGAGATACTCGCGCTTAAGCAAAAGCTTGACACCGTGGTTTACGCCGGCGACAATATGGGGGTTTTGGCGTCGTCGTTCACGCTGAACGAGGATATAATGAAGAATGTCGAGCCGTCGCTCGGAGAAAGCGCGATACGCGATAATTATATCGTATCGCTGCCGCAGGTGGATTCGCGCGATAAGGATTTGTCCGCGCTTTACACGGTAAATTACGTGCTTGTCGCGATTCCCGCGCAAACTCACCTTGCGGAGGGCAGTCAGACGGTTGTGACGGAGGCGGTAAGGAGCTTTGAGGAATACACGGATATTGCCACCGCCTATGAGGAGATTACCGACTGTGAAACCGTGATAGGCGATATGACGATAAAGCTCTTCCACCGCGTGCGCGAGGAAAACGCGTGGGATATTGACGCGTTTGAATCAAGATTGTATAAATAATTAACATAATGTTTACAGTTGACACATTGACAATAAAAATATACGGGTTTATAATTTATAGTATATATAATTTGTATAATTAATTCAAAGAGGTGTGTATATTTGAGAAGCTGTATATATTGCGGAAGGGAGCTTGAAAAGGGCGAGGTTTGCAGCTGCCCGCAAAGCGTCGCGCGCAGAGCGGCGCGCAAAGCGGAACAGACCGGCGGCGCGTCGCGCGAAAGCTCCGATAAAAATCAAAGCTATAATAATCCGTACAGAACCGAGACCTCATACAGAACGGGTTACGCCGGCAAGGACAGTAAATTCGAGCGCGCCAAGACAAAGCGCAAGACTCGCCGCGCCGCGAGGAAATCCGCGGCAAGAAACGCAGGCTCCGCCGGATTTTTCAAGGGACTTTGGAGATATGTTATTAACTTTATAAAGGCTCCGGTTGAAAAAATATCAAATCCCGGGTACCTGGGCAAGGGAGCGATACTCACAATCGCGGCGGTTCAGGGCGCGGTTTTGTGGCTGTGTATGTACTTTGTGCTGCGCGGCGGCTCCGTGGGACCGTTCAGAATGCTCGCGTCTGTGCTGAGCTTTAACGGCGCGGAGGGATACAGGCTTATAGGAACGATACTGCTCGTGATTCTCTCGGGAGCGGTCGGCGGCATTGTAATGTTCCTGCTTTACGCGGGAATATTCTACCTGATAAATAGGTTTATAATGCGTTTAAAAACGCCGTTTTGGGAATTTTCCGTGCGCCTTGCCGCGACGTGGATTCCGTTCACGGTTATATGCGCGATAGGCGCGGCGCTCAGTCTGCTGTCGCCGATAACACTTATGGTATTGATTCTGTGCGGCGCGGTCACTGTCGCGGTGCTGACATATGAGGCTCTGCGCACGGAGTGGATTTCACAGCCGGCAAGCAAGGTACTTTATGCGATGATACTGGGATATTTCGTATTTTTTGCGATTATCGGACATTTGATTTTACTGTAAAATACCGTTTCCCCAAAAGAGGACGGCGGTTATATATAAAAGAAAGGAATTGGTACAAATGAAAGAAACAAAAACAAACAACGCTCCCGCGGCGATAGGACCCTATTCGCAGGCTGTAACGGTGGGAAATCTGCTGTTTACATCGGGACAAATTCCGATTAATCCCGAAAACGGTGAAATCCCCGAGGGTGTTGAGGCTCAGGCAAAGCAGGCTCTTACAAATGTAAAGAACCTGATTGAGGCGGCGGGCGGCAGCATAGATAATGTTGTAAAAACGACCGTGTTTATAAAGAATATGGACGATTTCGGAAAGATTAACGAAATATACGCCGAATTTTTCACGGAGCCTTATCCGGCGCGCTCGTGCGTGGAGGTCGCGAGACTTCCCAAGGACGTGCTGCTTGAGGTGGAAACAATAGTTGAGCTGTAAGGCTATATACTCCGGACCTTGCTTGTCCGGAGTTTTTTTATTGAAAATAAAAAAGCAAACCCAAATAGTTTGCTTTTTTGGCGACCCGGATGAGGCTCGAACTCACGACCTCCAGCGTGACAGGCTGGCGTTC
>JAJQAT010000065.1 GCA_021203665.1 Bacillota bacterium | reverse complement strand
GAGGGGTGTATCCTAATTAAAAGCGTTGATTTTTTACATCTATTTAAAAAAATGAGGAATAAAAATCATTATTCTTTTTCGCCCTTTACACCAATGTGAGAAATTGGTATAATATATTTAGGTTTAAACAGGGAATAGGTGGCATTATGAACCTTGGTGAATTTTTTAAGGCAAACCCTAAAGCGGCGTTGGGCTTTTCGGGCGGAGTCGATTCGGCGTATCTTTTATACGCCGCAAAAAAATACGGCGCGGACATTCAGCCGTACTATATAAAGACAGAATTTCAGCCGCGCTTTGAGTATGAGCGCGCCATGAGGCTTTGTGAGGAGCTTAAAGCATGCGCAAAAATAATCGAATATGATATTTTATCGGAAAGCGATATTGCGGAAAACCCGCAAAACCGCTGTTATTACTGTAAACGGAGGATGTTCTCGCTTTTAAGGGAACAGGCGTATAGGGACGGCTACAGCTTAATCATAGACGGTACGAACGCGTCCGACGCCGCATCCGACCGCCCCGGAATGAGGGCGCTCGGCGAGCTTGCCGTGCGCTCGCCCCTGCGCGAGTGCGGACTAACAAAGGCGGAAATACGCGCGCTTTCAAAAGAGGCGGGACTGTTTACTTGGGACAAACCGGCGTATGCTTGCCTTGCAACGCGCATACCGACCGACACGCAAATTACCGCGGAGCTGCTTACTAAAATCGAAAAATCGGAAAACGCTTTGGCGGAAATGGGATTTTCCGATTTTCGCGTAAGAATTTATCACGGAGCCGCGCGTTTGCAAATAAGGGCGGAGCAATTTGAAAGGGCGGCTTGCGAAAGGGAAAAAATCTTACAATGCCTAACTCCGTACTTTGGTAATGTGCTTTTGGATTTGAAGGAGAGATAACATGAAAACACTGTATATTGAATGTAATATGGGCGCGGCGGGCGATATGCTGATGTCGGCGCTGCTTGAGCTTCACCCGTCGCCGGAGGAGCTTTTGGAAAAGCTGAACGGCTTGGGTATACCGGACGTTGCCTTTAAGAAAAGCGTTTCGGTAAAATGCGGAATAACGGGAACTCATATTGATGTTTCGGTAAACGGCGAGGTTGAGGGTGAGCATCACCACGAGCATCATCACCACGAACACCGCGAGCATAATCACGAGCATAAGCATCATCACCATTCGGGAATGAACGATATAGAGCATATTATAAGCCGCATAAATGCTTCGGAGAAGGTGCGCGCCGACGCTTTGGCGGTGTATCGGCTTATTGCCGAGGCTGAAAGTCACGCTCACGGGCGCGAAATAAGTGAAATACATTTTCACGAGGTCGGCACAATGGACGCAGTTGCCGATGTGGTCGGCACCTGCTTGCTTTTGGAGGAGCTTGCGCCCGAAAGGATTATCGTGTCGCCGGTGAATGTGGGCAGCGGTCAGGTGGAATGCGCTCACGGGATATTGCCGGTACCGGCACCCGCGACGGCGTATATACTGCGCGGCGCGCCGATTTACGGCGGAGAAATACGCGGCGAGCTTTGCACGCCCACCGGCGCGGCATTGCTGAAGTATTTTGCGGACAGGTTTGATTCAATGCCCGTTATGCGGGTGTCGGCGGTAGGGATAGGAATGGGAAGTAAGGATTTTGCCGCCGCCAACTGCGTAAGAGCGTTTTACGGAGAAACGCGGGAGAATAATGAAACAGTCGCGGAGCTTTACTGCAACATAGACGATATGACGGGTGAGGAAATCGGATTTGCCGTGAATAGGCTTTTGGCGGCGGGAGCGCTCGACGTGTTCACGACGCCTATCGGCATGAAAAAAAACCGCCCGGGCATTCTGCTTACCTGTATGTGCCGTGAGGAGGACAGGGAGGAAATGCTGAAGCTGATTTTCAAGCATACCTCCACCATAGGCGTGCGGGAGCATATATCGAACAGATACACGCTCGAACGCGCGGAGGAAACCGTCAATACCGAATACGGCGATATACGCGTAAAAAAATCGCGGGGCTGTGGCGTTTCAAAGTCGAAGGCGGAATATGACGATATTGAAAAAGCCGCGCTCGAAAACGATTTATCCTTAGCGGATATAAAGAGAAATATAAAAATTGATAATTATTCACAAAAATGATTGAAAAAATCGGGATTAAATAGTATAATAATATGAGGAGAGAGAAATCTGTATTAGGGAGAGTATTTATAATGAAAAAGAAAATTACAGCACTTGTAACCGCGCTGTCCTTAACGGCGGCGGCACTTCCGATATACCACGCCGCTTTCGCGGATGATGTAAGCACATCGGCATCCACAGCAAGACAAATGGAGGAGCTTAACCGCGGACTTGTCGCGGTTGACACAGGCAGCGGCGTATATTTGTCGTGGCGGTTATTGGGAGATGAAAGCTTGTCAAATCAGGCATTTGACATTTACCGCAGCAGCGACGGAACAACATATACAAAGATTAAGACAACCGGCGTGCATGATGCGACATGCTATACAGATGAAAGCGGCTCGGCAAGCTATACATACAAGGTAGTCGAAACAGGTGTTGATCCGGCTTATGAGAGCGATGTTGCAACGCCTTTAAGCAGCAGTGTATATACAAACTATAAATATTCCGGCAGCGGATTGACAAATCAAACCGCTTATATCGATATTCCCATTACCGCGCCGACACCCGATCCGGCGAACGAATCGGCGGGAACAGACTATACCTACAGCGCGAACGATATGAGCGTGGGTGACCTTGACGGTGACGGTGATTACGAATACATAGTAAAATGGGATCCGTCAAATTCCCAGGACAACTCTAACAGCGGATATACCGGCAACGTGTATCTTGACGCTTATGAGCTTGACGGCACGCTCTTATGGCGAATAGACTTGGGAGTGAACATTCGCGCCGGAGCGCATTACACGCAGTTTATGGTTTATGATTTTGACGGCGACGGCTATGCGGAGATGGCGTGTAAAACCGCGCCGGGTTCAGTGGACGGTCACGGCAGCTATGTTACAGACGCGGGAGTTTCATCCGATATAACGGGCGCGGATAATACCGAGGATTACAGAAACAGCAGCGGATATATATTGGACGGACCGGAATATCTTACGATATTTGACGGTCAAACGGGCGTTGCCTTACAGACCGTTTATTACGATCCGGCAAGAGATATAACCTCAAATTGGGGTGACACCTACGGAAACCGTTGCGATCGTTTCCTTGCGGGTGTGGCATACCTTGACGGCAAAACGCCGAGCCTTATAATGTGCAGAGGATATTACACCTACGCGTATGTTGCCGCGTACACATGGGACGGCACGAATTTGACGGAGCAATGGCTGAGCACGAACAATCCGAATGAGAGCTACGCCACATATGCCGACGGTTCAACAAAGTATTCCACAAGCGGCTATACGCTGTACGGTCAGGGCGCTCACAGTCTGTCCGTAGCCGATGTTGATAATGACGGATATGATGAAATAGTTTTCGGTTCCGCTATTTTGGATCACGACGGAACGGTTCTTTTATACGACGGACGCGGTCACGGTGACGCGGAACACGTTTCTGATTTTGACAATGATGGCAATCAGGAAATATTTATGGTTCACGAAGCAGGAAAAAGCAGCAGTGAAACAATAGAATATGCGGTCGATTTAAAGAGATATAACGGAGATATTTTGTTACAGGCAACAACCGGCGATGTCGGACGCGGATTTATGGCTAACGCTCTTGACGATACAACCTACGGAACGGCGCAGTTTTGGTCATCAAATGTTGCCGGTGTATGGGGATATAATCCGGATGACGCGTCAAACCCGATTGAAATTTTATCGGATTCGGTATCAAGTTTTATAAATTTCGGAATATACTGGGACGGTGATTTGGCGCGTGAATTGCTTGATGATAACAAGCTTGCAAAAGCTACAACGTCAGGTTTTGCAAGATTTACATGGGGCAGCAGTTCTACATGGTTCCCCAACGCATCCTCAAATAACAGCTCAAAAGCAACCCCATGTTTGGTTGCGGATTTATTCGGTGACTGGCGCGAAGAGGTAATATTCAGGGATGATGTTGACGGTACGCTTAGAATTTTCATGTCCTGCATACCCACCACATACCGTCTTACCACACTTATGCACGACAGTCAATACCGCTGCGCTATCGCGTGGCAGAATGTCGCGTATAATCAGCCGCCGCATACAAGCTATTATATAGGCTCTGCGGCTTTGGCAAGTGAGGACAGTAATTATCTTGATCCCGCGGTGGAATTTACATCGGTGTACTATCCCGAAACCGTGGAAAAAACTCCGATTCCCACTCTTGAACCTACACCGACGCCAACGCCAACGCCTGAGCTGGCAATAGCGGCGCAATGGGATTTTGAGGACGGGGACACGGCTTTTACGAATATAAACACCGACAGAGCTACATTAAATGTCGAGGATGGCAGCGACAGCAGCAATACCACAAAGGTGTTAGCGATTACGGCATCGGATATAAATTCCAACTACGTGGATAGAATTGAACGAGCGCAGCTGGATTTCTCCGATTATGTTGAAGGTGCGGACATCGTAAAAATTGAATTTGACGCAGCCGACTTTTCGACCATAACAGGCACAAGAATAAACTATTTGTTGATTGACAGCGATGTGAGAAGTATCTCATACGGTACGGATACATCTACAGGAGTGCTTTATCAGATAGGACAGACAGGCAAAAATGACACAGACTTTAAAATAAACGGTACATCGAAAACAGCGCCGTCGGCAACATGGGTTCATATAACGGTTGAGGCGGATTATACTGCGAAAACTCTTGACTATACCGTAACGAGCTTGGACGGCAATACCACATATTTCAGCGCCGAGGACACCGCTTATTACGACACAAGCTGCAGTGAAATAACCGGTATTGAAATTATGAACTGGACGGCTACGACGGCTTATATAGATAATATACAGGTGTATGTGCCCGAAACGCTTATAGCGACACCGACACCAAGTCCGAGTCCAAGTCCGTCGCCAAGTCCGAGCCCGTCACCGAGTCCGAGTCCGTCGCCAAGTCCGACCCCGACGGCGACGCCTACCGCAACTTTTTTTTTTATTATAAGGGGTACACCGAGTGCTACACCCACGGCAACTCCAACAGCGACATCTACGGCGACGCCTACCGCCACACCGACGGCGACCCCGACGGCAACGCCCGAGATAACGGCTACGCCGGAAGAGACAACCTCGCCGGAGGAAACGGACGTACCGGAAGAAACAGACGCGCCGATAGAGGACAAGGTTGAATATGACAGTGAAAGCAATGCCGCGGTTATTACGTCGAGCGGCGATATAACGGAGGCAGCGGTGATTTTCGCCTCGTACAGCGCGGACGGAAAGCTGACGGGAATATACGTAAAGGAAAATCAGGAAATTAAGATTGGCGAAACAATTATATATGCGGATAAGACCTTCAGCGACACGGTAAAGGTCTATGTTTGGGACAATCTAAAGAGCATGAAGCCGTTATTTTAAGTCCTGTTTATGGGACACCTTTAAGAGTATAATATAATCATAAACAAGAGGAGGAAATGATTATGATTATACTCGGCACAGTGATGGTAAGCGCGGGAGCGGCAATGCTCCTTGTAATTAAAATTAATTCCTGAAAATTTAAAAAGGAGTTTAAAAAAATAGACAAAACCGATACACGGTTTTGTCTATTTCTTTTTATACTCACCGCTCTGCGGCGCAAATCACAACGCGAAAAAGAAAATTTGTTTATTTTTCGAGTTGAATTATTTGTTCATTGCCTCTTCAACGGCAACAGCAACCGCAACGGTAGCGCCTACCATCGGGTTGTTGCCCATACCGATAAGTCCCATCATTTCAACGTGAGCCGGAACGGATGATGAACCCGCGAACTGCGCGTCGGAGTGCATTCTGCCCATTGTGTCCGTCATACCGTATGACGCGGGACCCGCCGCCATATTATCCGGATGAAGAGTACGGCCTGTACCGCCGCCCGATGCGACTGAGAAGTATTTCTTACCCTGTTCGATACATTCCTTCTTGTATGTGCCGGCAACAGGGTGCTGGAATCTTGTCGGGTTGGTTGAGTTACCCGTGATTGACACGTCAACGCCCTCAAGGTGCATTATGGCAACGCCCTCGCGCACGTCGTCCGCGCCGTAGCAGCGAACCTTTGCTCTTTCGCCGTTTGAGTAAGCCGTTTCCTTAACAACCTTAACCTCTCCGGTATAGTAATCAAACTGAGTCTGAACATAAGTAAAGCCGTTAATTCTCGAAATAATCTGAGCGGCGTCCTTGCCGAGACCGTTAAGGATAACTCTCAAATCCTCTTTACGAGCCTTGTTGGCACTTCTTGCAAGACCTATAGCGCCCTCAGCCGCGGCGAATGATTCGTGACCCGCGAGGAACGCGAAGCACTTTGTTTCATCTCTTAAAAGCATCGCGCCGAGATTACCGTGTCCGATACCGACCTTTCTGTCATCGGCAACCGAGCCGGGAATACAGAATGACTGCAAGCCGAGTCCGATTTTTTCGGCAGCCTCCGCCGCCGTCTTAATGCCGTCCTTGATTGCGATTGCGGCGCCTACGGTGTAAGCCCAGCAAGCGTTCTCAAAGCATATCGGCTGGATTTCCTTTGTGATGTTGTAGGCGTCAACGCCCGCGTCGTCACAGACCTTTTTTGCTTCTTCGATTGATGAGATGCCGTGCTTGTTAAGCTCAGCATTGATTTGATCTATTCTTCTTTCATAACTTTCAAATAAAGCCATTATGTGTTACCTCCCTTTCGATTATTCGTGTCTTGGGTCAAGCAGCTTTGCGGCATCGTCAACTCTGCCGTACTGTCCGCTTGCTTTTGCCAAAGCCTCGTTCGCGTCCATACCCTTTGCAATCATTTCCATCATTTTGCCGAGGTGTACGAACTTATAACCGATGATTTCGTTGTTGTCGTCAACGGCGATTTTTGTTATGTAGCCCTCTGCAAGCTCAAGGTATCTCGGACCCTTTTCAAGAGTGGCGTATGTTGTGCCGACCTGGGATCTTAGACCCTTTCCGAGGTCCTCAAGACCCGCGCCTATCGGGAGACCGTCCTCCGAGAACGCGGTCTGTGTACGACCGTAAACAATCTGCAAAAACAGCTCTCTCATTGCCGTGTTGATAGCGTCACAGACAAGGTCTGTATTGAGCGCCTCAAGAATTGTTTTGCCGACGAGAATTTCAGACGCCATAGCCGCGCTGTGCGTCATACCCGAGCAGCCGATTGTTTCAACAAGTGCCTCCTGAATAATGCCTTCCTTTACGTTTAGTGTAAGCTTACAGGTACCCTGCTGAGGAGCGCACCAGCCTATACCGTGTGTCAAACCGGAAATATCTTTAATTTCCTTTGCCTGCGTCCATTTACCCTCTTGAGGGATTGGAGCAGGACCGTGATACGCGCCCTTTGTCAAAGGACACATCTGTTCTACTTCGCTTGAATATTTCATACTATTACTCCTTTCGTCATCTGCGGCGAACCGCTCATTACCCTTATTATATCATATTAATATAAATGCCGCAATAAAAATTTATACAAAAATATCATTTGCTGTCATTTTCTTTTTTGACAATAAAATCATATTGTCTTGACACCCGCATATATTTGGTATATAATAATCTCAATAAAAGGGGAGCTTATTGCTGAGAGGAAGCCGCGCTTCGACCCATTGACCGCACACGGATAATGCCGCAGCGGGATATGTAAGGATTTTGACGCTCTCTTTTATCGGAGAGCATTTTTGTTTATATATAATCTAAGAAAAGAGGGATACATATGACGTACACAACACAAATGGACGCCGCGAAAAAGGGTATAATCACACCGGAAATGGAGATTGTCGCCGCTAAGGAAAATGTTGCCGCCGAAGAGCTTCGCGAAAAAATAGCGAGAGGCGCGGTGGTTATACCCGCCAATAAAAATCATACCGCGATAAGTCCCGAGGCGGTCGGCGAGGGAATGAAAACGAAAATCAACGTGAACCTCGGTATTTCAAAGGACAGCACGGATTACAGCATCGAATGGGAAAAGGTAAAAATGGCGGTTGATATGAAAGCCGAGGCGATTATGGATTTAAGCTGTTACGGAAAAACGCACGAATTCCGCCAAAAGCTTATTGACGAGTGTCCCGCGATGATAGGCACTGTGCCTATGTATGACGCGGTGGGCTATCTCGATAAGGAGCTTGCCGATATTACGGCGGACGAGTTTCTTGAGGTTATAGAGGCTCACGCGAAGGAGGGCGTGGACTTTATGACAATCCATGCCGGCATTAACCGCAGAACGGCGGCGGTATTCAAGGAGTCGGGCGGACGTCTTACCAATATCGTGTCAAGAGGCGGCTCGCTTATTTTCGCGTGGATGGAAATGACGGGCAATGAAAATCCGTTTTATGAGTATTACGACAAGGTGCTTGACATACTTGCGAAGTACGACGTTACCATAAGCCTGGGCGACGCCTGCCGTCCCGGTTCAACGCACGATTCGACCGACGCGTCGCAGATTACGGAGCTTATCGAGCTTGGCATACTCACAAAGCGCGCATGGGAAAAGAATGTGCAGGTTATGATTGAGGGACCGGGTCATATGACCATAGACGAAATCGCGGCGAATATGAAGCTGGAAAAGCGTCTTTGCCATAATGCGCCGTTCTATGTTTTGGGCCCGCTTGTTACGGATATAGCACCCGGCTACGACCACATTACCTCCGCTATAGGCGGTGCTGTCGCGGCGGCAAACGGAGCGGATTTCCTGTGCTATGTAACTCCCGCCGAGCATTTAAGACTGCCGAATGCCGATGACGTTAAGGAGGGCATAGTGGCGGCTAAGATTGCCGCGCACGCCGGTGACATGGCTAAGGGAATACCAGGCGCGAGAGAGATAGACGATAAGATGAGCGACGCAAGACGCCGCGTATGCTGGGATGAGATGTTCCGCTACGCGATTGAGCCGGAGAAGCCGCAGAGATATTACAACGAGCTGCCGCCCGAGGAAAAGCATACGTGCAGTATGTGCGGCAAGATGTGCGCCGCGAGAACGATGAATAAAATCCTTGCGGGGGAAAAGGTTGATGTAAAATAAGACAAATAACGTGAAAAATAAGCGGCGCATCTTGTACTTATTCGAGGCTTGAAGTATAATAATACGTCGGCGCCCCTCATAAGCACAACCTGCTTGCTTCTTTTCCGCGTTATAATTTTTGCGGCGGAATGCAGGATTAAAAAAATAATTGCAGAAAATAAGGCAAATTGTATTGACAAACTCCCTTTAATATAATATAATACTATAGTTGCTTGCGGTTGAGACACAGCTCTTATCCGCAGCGCGATGCTGACGTAGCTCAGTAGGCAGAGCACTTCATTGGTAATGAAGAGGTCGGCGGTTCGACTCCGCTCGTTAGCTCCATTGCCGCCGATTAATCGGGCGGCAAGCCAACAGGGGCGCTTACCGAGCGCCGAAAACGAATTACACTCCGTCTTGGGAAATCACCCTTGACGGAGTGTTTTTTTGTTGCCGGCGCTTATTCGGGCGCGCCTTGTACAGGCGGACGGCTTCGGG
>JAJQAT010000244.1 GCA_021203665.1 Bacillota bacterium | reverse complement strand
GCAATAAGCGGTGCTTTCGGTGTGTTACGGCAAACTCGGTCTGAGCCTTTTTGTATTACGTCGCCCCGCGGCGTTTTTTCGTATATTGAAGAAAGGTGGGTTATATGGCGCATCAGGCTATATACAGGAAATGGCGTCCGATGGTATTCGATGACATTGTGGGACAAGGTCATATAACGCAGACGCTGAAAAATCAAATAGCAAACAATAAAATCGGTCACGCTTATCTTTTCTGCGGCACGCGCGGAACGGGCAAAACCACCTGCGCGAAGGTTCTCTCGCGCGCGGTAAACTGTCTTAACCCGCAGGATTCAAATCCATGCAACGAATGCGACGTATGCCGCGGCATACTTGACGGCAGCATACTTGACGTAACGGAAATGGATGCCGCGTCAAACAACGGCGTTGACAATATTCGCGAAATACTTGACGATGTGAACTATGTCTCCGCAAACGCGAAGTACACCGTTTATATTATAGACGAGGTGCATATGCTCTCGGCGGGCGCGTTTAACGCTCTGCTTAAGACGCTGGAGGAGCCGCCGGAGCATGTTATATTCATACTCGCCACAACCGAGGCGCACAAGGTGCCGCAAACGATACTCTCGCGCTGTCAGCGTTTTGATTTTAAGCGAATCAAGCCGTCCGACATTATAATCAGAATGAAAGAAATCGCTCACGGCGACAAGCTTAATATTTCGGACGACGCGTATGAGCTTATCGCCCGTCTCGCGGACGGCTCCATGCGCGACGCACTGAGCCTGCTTGAGCGTGTGGTTTCCGCCTGCGGAAGCTCAATCACCGCGGAAAGCATAACCTCAACGCTCGGCATTTCCACCACGGAATCCGTTTTCGCCATTACCGAGGCTATCGCCGACGGCGATGCGGGCAAAATTATATCCGTTATCGACACCGTTATGTCGGACGGTAAGGATTTAAGGGTGTTTATCGACTCATTAATACAAACTCTGCGCGATATGCTCATTTGTAAAATTTCGAATAATTCCCCCGCGCCACTTGACTGTAACGCCGCCGATATGGTAAAATTAAAAGCGTTGTCGAATAAGATGTCCTTTGAGAAAATATCTCACGCGGCGTCCGTGCTTTCAGACGCGCAGGCGGATACAAAATGGGTGAAATCTCCGCGGATTATATACGAGATTGCCCTTATAAAGCTGGCGAAGCCGGAATTTGACGATTCCCCCGCCTCCATGATGGACAGGATAGCAACGCTTGAAAGTCAGGTGGCAAACGGCGCTGTGGCGGATACATCGTCGCTGTCAAACAGAATCAGCGCTCTTGAGGAAAAGGTCAAAAACGGAATACCGGCGGCAGCAGCCGAGCCGGTAAAGGAAAAAAAGGAGCCGGAAAAGAAAAAACCCTCCGCGCGTCTTTACAGACCTATTCCCGAATATGAGCTTACTTCTGAAAATCCCATAGTAAAGGTGGCTAAAAACTGGGATAATATATCTCGGATAATGCTTAATACGGCGGGATATTTGGTGACGGCTCTTATGAACAGGCAAATAACCATAGACGCGGACGGCATTATATTGATATTTAAGTCGGAGGAAAACGGCTCGTACAGTATCACTGCGAGCTACAAGGATAAGCTTAATCAAATCTTCAGGCGGGTATCGGGCACAGATTACTCGGTAAAGCTCGCTTATGAACACGAGCTTCCGGACGAGCTTGTGGATTTTTGGAATCTTCCCTCGCCCGAAGGCGGCAATGAGGACAATAATTCCGCTGTTTCTGCCGACCCTCTCGAGAATCTCATAAATAATTTCGGTGAGATTGTCGAAAACTCGGACGAAAGCGAATTTATTGAATATAATTCTTCGGAGGACAGCTTTTCCCAGTCGTCATTCGGCGAGGACGACGACAGAGAGGAATTTTTGGAGCAAAGCGAAATATCCGACAATGATGAGGAAAATAATTAAAACAAAGAAAGAGGTATATGACAATGGGAAAATACAAAGGCTTTGCGGGTTCGGGAATGAACGCGAACAAGAACGTGAGCAACGTTATAAAGCAAGCGCAGAAGATGCAGGAGGAAATGGAAAAGGTACAAGAGGAGCTTGAGGACAAGACTGTCGAGGCAACCTCGGGCGGCGGCGCGGTTACGGTTACCGCGAACGGCAAAAAGGAAATACTTTCTCTTAAAATAAGTCCCGACGCGGTTGACCCCGAGGACGTGGAAACTCTTGAGGACCTTGTTATGGTCGCCGTAAACGACGCCATAAAGAAGGCGGACGATATGATGGCTGAGGGTATGAGCGCCGTAACCGGCGGAATAAATATCCCGGGATTGTTCTAAAGATTATGCACGCTACCGTAATTGAAACCTTAATTGAAAAATTCGAGCAGCTGCCCGGCATAGGCAGAAAAAGCGCGGAGCGTATCGCGTTCCATATTCTTGAGCATATGTCAAAGGACGACGCGGCGGCAATGTCAAGCTGCATACTTGAGGCAAAGGAAAAAATTACATTATGTCCGGTATGTCAAAACCTTACCGACACATCGCCCTGCAAAATATGCTCGTCTCCGAAGCGCGACGGCTCGGTTATTTGCGTTGTGGAAAGCCCGGAGGACGTTTCCGCGATAGAGGCGACAAACGAGTTTAACGGGCTTTATCACGTCCTGCACGGCGCGCTCTCGCCAATGGACGGCATCACGCCCGACGACATAAAAATAAACGAGCTTTTGCTGCGGCTTGCGGACGGAAAGGTGAAAGAGGTAATTATGGCAACAAATCCGACCGTGAACGGAACGGCTACGGCTGTTTATATTTCAAAGCTGCTCTCCCCCTTTGACGTAAGGGTTACGCGTATCGCCCACGGCGTGCCAATCGGCAGCGACCTGGAATACGCGGATAAAATCACGCTTATAAAGGCTCTTGAGGGCAGACAGGCAATGTAATTTTAAGCGCAAGTCTCTTTGGCTTCCCGATTGCGGGAAGCGGTGGAAGGCTTGCGCTTTTTTATTTTTAATATTTTTCCGCGATTATAACTCCGGCGATTATCAGCGCGCCGCCGAAATACTGCGTAAGTCCCATTGTTTCTCCCAGGAAAAGTACGCCGAGAATTATTGTGGTTATCGGTTCAAACGCGGATATGATTCCGGCGGTGGACGCTCCCTCATACCGCACTCCGGCTTGAAAAAGCGGTATCGCTCCGAGCGTTATCAAAATCGAAATAAGTGCGGAAAACGTCCACGACAAGCCGTTCATCTCGGAAAATCCTATGCTTTTTGTCGCCAACCCGAAAGCAAGCGTTCCGGCGCTCATAATAATCATCAGATAAAAGGTCAGCTTGATATAATCCATTTTGCTGAGTCCCGAATGGTCGATATAGATAACATAAAAGCTGTAAAAAACACCCGACAGCACCGCCAGTATAACGCCGATTTTATCCGCTCTGTCGGCAATGTCGACGAAAAGAAATATTCCGACGGTTACAAGCATAACCGCCGCAAGCTTCATTTTTGTGATTTTTTCCTTATAAATCAAGGCGGAAGCTATGACTATTATAAGCGGATAGATAAAATGCAGCGTTGTGGCAAGTCCCGTTGATATATAATCATACGCGGCGTACAGCGAAATCACTGACAGCGAGCCGCCCAAAACCGCAAGAATTGCAATATTGCCTATCTCGCGCAATGTCAGTTTAAAGCTCCGGCCTCTCAAAAGCATTAAAACAAATAAGAGCGGAACAGTCAGCACTGTACGCAAAAAAGTCAGCGTCATACCGTTTACTCCGCCCTCATATGCAATTTTCGCCAAAAGCGGCGCAAGTCCGTAGATAAACGCCGACAATACAAGACATATTCTGCCCTTTTTCAAATTAATTCTCCATTCCGCCGCCTTGCGGCGGCACAAACGATAACGCGGAAAAGAATCAAGCAGATTGCCGTTATGAGAGACGACGGCGTATAAATATACTCCGAGTCTCGAATAATGGTAAGATGCGCAGATTATTTTTCACGTTAAATACCTCCAAAGGGCTCCGGATGCATACGCTCGCTATAGCCGTTCCAATTCCTTTGCCCAAATCTTATAAGAGGCGTCGGACGGCATACGCCAGTCGCCTCTCGGAGAAAGAGCAACACTTCCCACCTTGGGACCGTCGGGAAGACATGAGCGCTTAAATTGCTGCGCGAAAAATCTTCTGTAAAAGACCTTCAGCCACGCGAGAATTACATCTCTGTCATATGCGCCGTCAAAAGCTTCTTCGGCAAGACGGAGTATTTTTCCCGGCGTTGAGCCGAAACGCATCAGATGATAAAGGAAAAAGTCGTGCAGCTCATACGGACCCACAATATGCTCCGTTTTCTGCGATATTTTTCCGTTCTCCGGCGGCAGCAGCTCGGGACTTACGGGTGTGTCCAAAATATCGCGCAAGGTCTTTTTCAAGATTTCATTATTTGTTCTGTTTGCCTCGTAATCCACCAGGTAACGAATAAGCGTTTTCGGAACGCCGACATTTACGCCGTACATGGACATATGGTCGCCGTTATACGTCGCCCAGCCGAGCGCCAATTCCGACATATCTCCGGTGCCGATTACAAGTCCGCCGTTTTTGTTCGCTATATCCATCAATATTTGCGTTCTTTCGCGCGCCTGTGAATTTTCATAGGTCACGTCATACTCATTGGGATTCTGCTCAATATCCTTGAAATGTTGGTTTACGGCGTCTTTTATATTTACCTCTTTAAGCGTCACGCCCAGAGAATTTGCGAAATTTACCGCGTTATTATACGTTCTGTCCGTTGTGCCGAAGCAGGGCATTGTTACCGCGATTATATTCTTCCTGTCTATCCTTAGGCTGTCGAACGCGCGGGCGGTCACAAGCAGAGCAAGCGTTGAGTCAAGTCCGCCGCTCACTCCCACTACAGCCGTTTTTGCCCTTGTGTGGTCAAGACGCTTTTTCAGTCCCATGGACTGAATTGAAAGTATTTCCTCGCTGCGTTTCTCGCGCTTTTTATTATCCGACGGAACAAAGGGCAGCCTTTCGACGTGCCTTGTCAGCTTTGTTTCGGACGGCGTTATGTCAAGGCTTACGCTGATATAGTCATCATTCGCGCTTACCGTGTAGGTATTGCTCTTTTTTCTCTCACTTACCAGTCTTTCCAAATCAAGCTCGCTATATACGCATTCATTTTGAAAACGCTTGCTTCTCGCAAGAATCGTTCCGTTTTCGGCAACCATGTTATCTCCCGAAAATACCAAATCGGTGGTGGACTCGCCGTATCCCGCGGACGAATAAATATATCCGCAGTACAGTCTCGCGGACTGGCTCTTTACAAGCAGCTCGCGGTATTCGTCCTTTGCGATAATCTCATTGCTCGCCGAAAGATTAGCTATTACCGTGGCTCCCGCCGCGGCGTGATTGGTTGACGGCGGCAGCGCCGTCCACAAATCCTCGCATATCTCCACCGCGAGAACAAAATCCTCGCACGCGTCGGTCTTAAACAGGATATTCGCCCCGAACGGCACCTCCTCGCCGTTTATATTCACATATTCCGCGCGCTTTGCACCGGCGGTGAAATGCCTTACCTCGTAAAACTCGGAATAATTCGGAATATTCAGCTTTGGCACAAGTCCCTTTATGTGTCCCCCGTTTATCACGGTGGCGCAGTTATACAGCTTTTGATTGACCGCGTAGGGCAATCCGACAATTATTATAATATCGAGGTCTTTAGTGTCCCCCGCAATCCTTATAAGACTTTCCTTTGCACCGTCAAGCAGGGCTTTCTGCAAAAACAAATCGCCGCAGGTATATCCCGTTATACATAATTCGGGAAAGACTATCAGCTTAATATCCTTTTTTGCCGCGTCGTTTACGGCTTTTATTATGCTTTCCGCGTTATAATCGGTGTCCGCGACGCGTATATCCGTCGTTGCCGCCGCACATTTTATAAATCCGTCCTTCATTTTTTACTCCTTATCAGGTTTTAGTGTCCCTGTTTTAGTGTCCCCAAATAAGCTCAAGGCTTTAAATATGATTTTCGACCTCTTGTCTTAAAGCTTCAATTTCCTCCTCGGTTATTGTCGTCATTCCGGAGCGTTTGCACTGTGCGAGCTTATCAAGGTGTTTCTTTGCCTTTTCATAATTACCGCGCTTGACCGCAATTTGCGCGCCGTGATAGCAGCCCTCTATGAAATTGTCGTTATTCTCCATGAGCTTATCGGAAACATTTTCCGCTTCCTCATAACGTCCCATTTTATACAGACACAGCTCCAAATTATCGGCAATATCCCTGTTGTCGCTGTCATAATCATACGCCTCCTCGCACATGGCGAGAGTTTCCTCAAGCGAGTCGCCGTGGAGTATTTTTAAATATCCCAAAAGTCCGTAAAGGCTCGAGGTTTTAAATCCGCTGTCGTAAATCGACATCGCGTCGGAGAGTGCCTCGTCTATTCTTCCCTGCTTGTAATACACCATACATCTCTGCTGTTTCGCGAGATTTTTCTTTTCCGGCGCCAAATTTTTTACTCTTATTATCGGGTCGAGCACCTTTTCAGCCTCATCGGCGTAACCCGTTCTCAGAAGTATATACGCGTAGTACGTTTTCAGCTTTACATTTGTTCTGCCGGTGTCATACGCCTTTTTATACCATTCCCTTGCCGCGTCCTCGTCGCCCGCGGCGAACGCCTGATTTCCCTTTGTGGCGTAATACGACGGTATAAAATGATATATTCCGTAGATAACAAGCGCGGCGATAACCGCGACGCCGAGCCATGTGTTAAACTTAAATGCCAACGCGATAACAATAATTCCCAAAATTATATACAGAAAACTCATAATATTTCCCCGCTCCTATCGTAATTTTTTTAACATAATAGGGAGGCTGTGTCAAGCCTCCCGTAAATAGCTCTTAAAATTCGGCGGTGCCGACTGTTCTCGGGAACGGAAGAACATCGCGTATATTGGATACTCCCGTAATATACATAACCGCTCTTTCAAAGCCGAGTCCAAAGCCCGCGTGTTTATTTGTTCCGTACTTTCTCAGGTCAAGATAGAAAGCGTAATCCTCCTCGCTGAGTCCGAGCTCTCTCATTCTTTCCACAAGCACGTCGTAATTTTCCTCTCTCTGACTGCCGCCGATAATCTCACCGACGCCCGGCACAAGCAAATCCATCGCCGCGACTGTCTTTTTATCGTCGTTAAGCTTCATATAGAAAGCCTTGATTTCCTTAGGATAATCGGTTACAAACAGTGGGCGCTTAAACACCTGTTCCGTGAGGTATCTTTCATGCTCGGTCTGCAAATCGCAGCCCCATTCAACCGGATAATCAAATTTAACCTTACCCGCCTTTGAATCCTCTTCCAGTATTCTGACAGCCTCCGTGTAGGTTACATGAGCAAAATCGCTGTTTACGACGTGATTTAGCCTGTCAAGGAGTCCCTTGTCTATAAATTGGTTGAAGAACTGCATTTCCTCCGGAGCGTTTTCAAGGCAATAGTTAATAATGTACTTCAGCATATCCTCTGCAAGCTCCATATCGTCCTGCAAATCTGCAAACGCGATTTCCGGCTCTATCATCCAAAATTCAGCCGCGTGACGCGCCGTGTTGGAATTTTCCGCGCGGAACGTGGGTCCGAATGTGTACACATTGCGGAACGCCATACAGTATGTTTCCACATTAAGCTGTCCGCTCACCGTAAGATTAGCCTGCTTGCCGAAAAAGTCCTTTGAATAATCAACGGTTCCGTCCTCGTTCTTCGGAAGATTGTCAAGATCCATCGTCGTGACGCGGAACATCTCGCCCGCGCCCTCGCAGTCGCTCGCGGTGATTATCGGCGTATGCACGTATACAAAGTTTCTCTCTTGGAAAAATTGATGTATCGCGTACGCAATCATCGAGCGCACCCTGAAAACAGCCGAGAACGTGTTTGTACGCGGTCTTAAATGCGCGATTGTGCGAAGATATTCAAAGCTGTGCCTTTTCTTTTGAAGAGGATATTCCGGCGTTGACGCGCCGTCGATTTCAACGCACTGCGCCTTTAATTCAAACGGCTGCTTTGCCTCGGGCGTAAGCTCGAGTATGCCCGCTGCCGTGATTGCCGAGCCGATATTCAGCTTTGACAGCTCCGCAAAATTATCAAGCTTGTCGGATTCGATTACTATTTGAAGATTTTTGAAAAAGCTGCCGTCGTTAAGCTCGATAAATCCAAAATTCTTTGATATTCTTATATTTCTTATCCAGCCCGATATTGTTATTTCCTTGCCGCCGTATTCGTCCGTGTTCCTGTACAGACCTTTTATAATCGTTTTCATAATTGCAAAATTTAGTCCTTTCAGTTATAGTAGATTAATTCCCTTTTCCGCGCAAGCCTTGCGCATTTCATCGGGCCATACCGATGCCTGCACCTCGCCTATATGCGCCTTGCCGAGCATAAACATACAAAGTCTCGACTGACCTATGCCGCCGCCTATTGTGTAGGGAAGCTCTTTGTTTATAAGCTTTTTATGGAAGTCAAGCTCCAATCTTTCCTCACAGCCGGCAATTTTTATCTGAGATACAAGTGAATCCTCATCAACTCTTATGCCCATACTCGAAAGCTCGTATGCCATATCAAGCAAGGGATAGTAAACTATTATATCGCCGTTAAGCTCCCAGTCGTCATAGTCCGGCGCTCTGCCGTCGTGCTTTTTGCCGGATTTAAGCTCCTTGCCTATCTGCATAAGGAATACCGCCTTTTTCTCGCGCAAAAGCCTATTTTCTCTTTCCTTGGGGTCAATGTCGGGGTACATATCCTCAAGCTCCTGCGTCGTTATAAAGGTAATCTCCTCGGGGAAATTATTTTCAATCATCTTATAATTTTGACATACTCTGCTCTGCGTGGATTTCATCGCCGTGTAAATCCTCTTGACATAGCTTTTTAAAGTATCAACGGTTCTTTCCGACTTGTTTATAACCGCCTCCCAGTCCCACTGGTCAACATACATTGAATGGAGGTTGTCAACCTCCTCGTCGCGTCTTATCGCGTTCATATCGGTATAAAGTCCCTCGCCCGCGCCGAATCCGTATCTGCCGAGCGTCATTCTCTTCCATTTTGCAAGGGAATGTACTATCTCAAGAGTGGCTCCTCCGATACACGGCGCGTCAAAAGCCACCGGACGCTCAACGCCGTTTAGGTTGTCGTTAAGACCTGTTTCCGGACGCACAAAAAGCGGAGCCGATATTCTCTGCAAATTCAATGCTGAAATAATCTCATGCTGAAACGTATCCTTGATAAATTTAATTGCCCTCTCTGTTTCTCGCCCGTCAAGCGCGGGCTTATAGTTTTCGGGAATTTTCAGTGACATGGTTTTTATTCTCCTTTATCTGTTATTTCGATACTGTCAAGCGTCTGCTTGAAGCTTTGACGTATGGCATCAAGATATTCTCTGCGCAGGCTGTCGCGCTCGGACAATTCCTCGTCCGTCAGACCGACCGTTTTCGCCTTTTTTGCAAGATGGTTTATTCTCTCAATTTTCTCTCTTTCCAAAAGATTACCTCCCAAAGAAAATATCGCTATTTTTATTGTAACCTATTTTTATAAAAAATTCAAGTAAAACATACGGACAAAGTGCAAATTTAACACAAAAGTCATAATATATATTACA